>NZ_JALBGX010000023.1:0-74032 GCF_023006465.1 Rhizobium sp. PRIMUS64
CGGTTCGCCTTGCCTGCTCGGCCTCCTCGAGTGAGGCTTCGGTGCCGGAGCGCGACTCCAGCAGCGCGCGCTGGCGCTGCTCCGACGTCACCGCGTTTCTGAGCTGGGCGTCGCTATTTTCCACGTCCGACTGCGCGTTGCGCACGGCAAGCTCCAGCGCCAGCGGATCGATCGCGGCAACGACATCATCCTTCTTAACGAGATCTCCGACATTGACGTTGCGGGCGATCATCCGTCCGAGAATCCGGAAGCCGAGTTCGGTCTCGATCGTCGGCTCGATCGTACCGGTCAGGCCTAGGCTCGTAGCGGCCATCTGCTTGACTGTCATCGACAGCACGGGACGGGGCGCTTCGTCCTTGCTTTCCTCCTGCGCTGCGCAAGAGGAGATCAGGGCCGTGCCCACCATCAGTGCGACTATGTTGAAACGAATACTCACTTGGAAGCTTCCTTGACATAAGACACATTTTCACCCGCCCTGAGGAACTTGGTCCCGTCGGTCACCACGACATCTCCTTCCGACACACCCGACTTCACGATGAAGCTCCCGGTCTCGTAGCCGGCGACATCCACTGCCCTTGCCGAAACCGCAGACGATGCGGGATCGACGATCCAGACGGCAGGCTTGCCGCCCTTGGACGTCATGGCCGACCAGGGAAGCTGGATGACGTCCTGCGAGACGTAATTGAACCTTCCGACGACGGGAGCGCCGAGAGGGATCGGAGCGTCGCTCGATATCGCGACCTTGACCTTGATGGTTCCGGTGGAAGAATCGATCGTCGGCGAAATCTCGCGAACCTTCGCCGCGATCTTCTGCGTCGGGTTCGACAGAAGGGTCACGGTCCCGTCGCCGTCGATCGGGCGCAGGAACGCGCTTTCGACCACCTCAAAGACGGCATCCCGGTCGCCGTCATGGGCAAGGGTGAAGACGACCTGGGCGGCCTGCGCCACCTGCCCGACCTCGGCGTTGCGCGCGGTGATCACCCCGTCGGCATCCGCCTTCAGCTCCGTATAAGACAGGGTATCCTGGGCGGTTTCGAAAAGCGCCTGCGCCGACTTCGTCGATGCCTGCGCGGTCAGAAGTGCCTCCTGCGCCTGGTCGAGTGCCGCACGCGTCGTCACCTGCGTTCGAAACAGGCTCTGCTGGCGGTCGTATGCGAGCTGCGCCTGGGTCTGTTGCGCCTCAGCCGACTGAAGATTGGCTGCCGCCACATCCAGGTCAGCCTTCTGCTCTTCCGGATCGATGCGCGCGAGGAGTTGCCCCGCCTTCACGGACTGCCCGACCTCCACCAGCCGCTCGACGATCTTGCCGCTGACGCGGAAGGACAGATCGGTCTGGACACGGGCGCGGACATCTCCGGTGATTGCGCCACCTTGGACCAACGGCTCAGGCTTGGCGACGACAACGCCGACCTGCCGTGGGGTTGGCTCAGTCGGTCCGCGCTCATCGCTGCATGATCCGAGACCGATGGCGCATACGATCGCTGTGGCGACCAGAATGGTTCTCATAGTTGACCTCTTGCTCTCAACGGCAGCTCCTATATAATTGACTGACGCATTAGTCAATGAAACTTTGTGCCGCAGGAACGAGGGCGTGCGCAACACGGGAGGCGAGGCAAATGGCAGCTCAGAATCAGAAGAAGATCACGCGCGCGGAACAGAAAGCGCTGCGGCCCATCCAGATCCTGGATGCCGCCTTCGAGGAGTTCGTGAGAAGCGGTTTCACCGGCACGCGCGTCGAAGACATCGCCGACAGGGTCGGCGTCACCAAGGGTACGGTGTACGTCTACTTCGAGACGAAGGAGAAGCTTTTCGAAGCCATGATCAACCACTTCTCCGTGCCGTTTCAGGAGTTGCTGGGGATCACTGCAAGCCTCAGCGGCAGCGCCACCGACCGGCTGCTTTCCATTCTCGGCCTGCTCTACGACCAAATCGCCGAAGATCGCACGACTCGCGAGCTGACGCGGCTCGTCATTGCCGAAGGGCACCGGTTCCCCGACCTGATCGACCGCCACCACGATCAGTTCATTGAGCCGATCATCGCCAAGGTCGACGCTCTCATTCTGGAGGGTGTGGCGTCGGGGGAGTTTCGCGAAATTCCGGTGGAATTCTCCGAAATCGTCGTCGCGCCCATCCTGACGACGACAGTTCTGCGGCTGATATTCGACGACCGCCGCGTACCCACGCCCAACAAGGAAGCCTTCCTGCGGGCCTATTTCGACCTGTTGCTCAACGGCCTGCTTGCCAAGAACTGATCGCCGAATGACGAAAAATACCGCGCAAGGCACGTAGCTTTTCTCAAGTTTTTATGTAAAAACATTGAGTTAGCCATACCTTCGAAGGTACGGCCTCAATTCGTGACGGAAAAAGTGGAACGCAAAGTCAATCTCAAGGATGTCGCGCGCGATGCTGACGTATCGCTGAGCACGGCCTCGCACGCACTGAACGGAACCGCACCGCTGACGATCGAGGTGCGCGAGAGGGTTCTGGATTCGGCAAAACGCCTAGGTTACCTCGACCGCCGGAGGAAGAAGGCAACGATCGCGACCTTACGCGTCCTGCTTCTCGCCATTCCCGACGATGCCGCGCCGGAGAGCGACCTCAACCTGGTGAGCTGGACGATCCTCAACGGCCTTCGCAGGGAGTGCGAGCGTCGCGGCATCAGGATAGTGCCCTTTGTCAGCACCGGCCGTCGCATCGACGGCGCCCAGGTCAGGCAGATCGCCCTCTCCGAGCGCGCCGATGGCATCGTGGTTCTGAACGATGATCAGCCGGAACTCATCCGAAGCCTCGCCTCCCCTGATATGCCCGTCGTCATCGTCAACGGCGAAGACCCAGCCATGCTGGTCGATACGGTCACCCCCGAAAACCGCTTCGGGGCAAGGCTCGGCATCGAGCACCTGCTCGCACTCGGGCATCGCCGCATCCTGCACCTGACCTGGAAGGGCCGCACAACGATCCAGCGCCGATATGACGGCTTTACCGACGCCTTTTTCGCCGCCCAGCTTCCCGTGCCGGACGATATGATCGTCGAGGCCGAGGGATATGAGCCCAGGCACGGCGAGGCTGCCATCAACACGCTGCTCGACCGCGATCCCACGATGAAAGGGGCGACCGCCGTCTTCTGCGCCGCCGACAATCTGGCGCTTGGCTGCCTGAAGGCATTGGCCGATCGCGACATACGCGTGCCCGAAGCGATCTCCGTCCTGGGCTTCGACGACATCGTCCCCGGCGAATTCAGCCGTCCGCCGCTTTCGACAATCAGCGTTCCCACCGACAGGCTCGGTGCCGCCGCTTTGGCGCTCATCGAACAGCGGCTGATTGCCAACGATCCGCAGCGGCCCGCCCATCGCCTGGAACTCGGATGCCATCTCGTCCTGCGCGGCAGCATCGCGCCGCCGCGCTAGATGGTTGGGTGCCGGGGATTGTGCTCAACTCCCCGGCATTTGCCTGAACAAATTTGGAGCGGTTCAGACGAATAGGTGTGAACTTCACTGCCCAGCAAGGGTGCATGTCACTCAACAATGGACGACCGCTTGAGAGCCATGCCCAAGACAAAGACCGAAGCGCGCCGCATGAAACAAGTTCAATGCGACGCGCCTCAGCCGGGAGGAAGACAGTATGGTTCTTCGGCGGCCGCGAGGAGATCTTTCTCCCCGCCTCGCCGTTCATTTCATGCCTGTTCCGGCGATGCCCGTGGTGATGTACTTCTGCAGGAACAGGAAGACGACGGTGACAGGCAGCAGGCTGAGGAACGTCATCGCCAAGATATAGTGCCACTGCACCGAGAACTCGCCCTGAAACGCGTTCAGACCGACCTGCAGGGTGAAATTCTCGCGGCTGTTGAGGACGATGAGCGGCCAGAGGAAATCGTTCCACCGCCAGAGCACCGAAAAGATCGCCAGCACCGCGAGAGCCGGTGCCGTCAGCGGCAGGATGATGCGCCAGAAGATGCAGAATTCGCTCGCCGCATCGACGCGCGCCGCCTCTATCAGCTCGTCGGGGATGGTCAGCATATATTGCCGTAGCAGGAAGACGGCGGTCGGAGAGGCGACCGTCGGAAGGATGACGCCCCAGAGGTTGTCGGCAAGCCCGACCCCGACGATAACAAGATAGGCCGGCACCATGACGACGGCGAGCGGGATCATCAGCGTCGAAATGATGATGACGAAGACCGTCGTATCACCAGCAAATTTGTATTTCGACAGGGCGAAGGCCGCCATGGCGTTGACGATCAGCGTCAGGAGCGTTGCGACGAAGGTGACGAACACTGAATTCTTGAGGAAGGTCAGGAAGTTGAAGCGCGTCAGCGGATCGGTGTAATTTTGCGTGGCGACCGTCAGCTTCTGTACCGGCGTCATCCCCTTGACGTCGACGCTGACGGGTGGTCCCGGATTTGCAGGGTCGACCATCTGGGCTTTGAGGCCGATGCGGCGGACCATGGCCATTTCACGCTGCTGGCCGTCGACAGTGACTTGCCAGAGGCTGAGCGGCTTGTCGAAGCCGGGCACGGTCTGTTCGACGGCGGCCCGGGGAAGCAGCGTCGGCGGAAACCGGGTGATCTCGGCGGCCGGCTTCAGCGAGGAGAGGCCCGCCCAGAGGACCGGAAGCAACACCACAAAGGTTCCGCCGATCAGCCAGACCCATGACAATATGTCGGTTATATCGATGCGTCCGGCCCGGCGTGTGCGCGTGAAAAAGCTGATCGGGTTCATCTCAGGACTCCATTCGCTTGCCGATGCGCAGCTGTATGAGGGTGAGAACCAGAAGCACCAGCCCCATGAGAACCGATGCCGCGGATGCGAGACCGAAGAGGCGAAGATCGCTGCCGAACGCCATCTGGTAGATATATTGGACGATGAAGCTGTTGGCCGTGCCGGGCCCGCCGCCATTGGTCAAAACCCAGGCCTCGTCGAAGATCTGGACGGATTTGATCATCAACAGAATGAACACGACTAAGAGGTTCGGGGCCAAGAGGGGAAGCGTGATCCTGAACAGCGTGCGGCGTGGCGAGGCGGCATCGATGGAGGCAGCCTCGTATAGCTCCTTCGGAATGGCCTGGAGGCCGGCGAGGAGGATGAGGGTGTAAAAACCCATGTGAAACCAGACCGATACGACGACGACGAAGAAGCGCGACCAGCCGACATCGAGCAGGAAGATTTCAGGGGGAACGCCGATCATCTGGAAGAAGGCGTTCAGCAGCCCGTTGCGATCGAGGAACCATTTCCAGATGAGGCCGATGACGACGGGAGACAGCAAGACGGGATAGAAGAACATCGCCCTGAAGAAGCCACGCGCGACGATCGCCCGATTGAGGATCAGCGCCGTGATCAGCGCCACCAGCAATGTGGCGACGACATTGAAGGCCACGAACCAGAGCGTGTTCCACACAGCGGTCCAGAACAGCGATTCCTGGCAGGTTCCCGGCTGCAGATAATTGCCGCAGGAAAGCAGCGTGCGGAAATTGTCCAGGCCGACGAAGGGGCGCTCCGACACGAAAAGATTGGTGCCGCCGGTGAAGGCGTAACCAATCGCAATCGCGATCGGAAGGAACGTGAAGATGGCGAACAGAACGAGGTTCGGCGCCAGGAACAGCCATGGCATGCGCTTGCGGCCGAAGATGCGCTCGATCGCATTCATCGGGGCTTCGACCACCCTCATCGCCGCTTCGCCTGCCTGTGACAGCAATGCACCTGCCTTGAGCGCCGCCATGTTCAGCGCCTCCCCTGTCCGGGCCGCCGGACAAAAGCCAGGCCGCTCTCGGGATCGAACAGATGAACCCGCCCCGGGGCGGCGTCGATCAGGATATGATCCCCAGGCGCCGGCGCGAAATGGCCGGCCTCATGAATGATGATCTGCTCGTCCTGTCCTGCAAGGTTGCCGTAGACATAGGTCTCGGTGCCGAGGCCCTCGTGATACTGGACGATGAACGGCAGGCCCTGCTCGCTGGAGCGTGAAAAATGCGCGGGCCGGATGCCGGCGAGAACGGCCTGGCCGACCGCAATGCCGGCAGGATCGACATCGCTGACGATCTTGCCGCCATTGCCGACATCGATGGTGACGCCGCTTTCGCCGATGCCTGATACCTTGCCCTTGATGATGTTCATGCGCGGCGAGCCGAGGAAGCCCGCGACGAAGAGATTGCGCGGGCTGTCGAACAGATCAAGCGGTGCTCCGACCTGCTCGACCCGCCCGGCGCGCAGCACGACGATCTTGTCGGCCATCGTCATCGCCTCGACCTGGTCATGCGTGACATAGATCATCGTCGTCTTGATGTCGCGGTGGAGCTTGGTGATCTCGGCCCGGGTCTGGACGCGCAGCGCCGCGTCGAGATTGGACAGCGGCTCGTCGAAGAGGAAAATATCCGGTTCGCGCACGATGGCCCGGCCGATCGCCACGCGCTGGCGCTGGCCGCCCGAAAGCTGCTTCGGGCGTCGGTCCAGATAGGGCTCGATTGCCAGCATCCTGGCAGCTTCGGCAATCCGCGCCTCAATCTCGGCGCGCTTGAACTTCAGGTTCTCCAGGCCGAAAGCGAGATTCTTGCGAACGCTCATATGCGGATAGAGCGCGTAGGACTGGAAGACCATCGCGATCTTGCGCTCGGCCGGCGAGAGCGCGCTGACGTCGCGCGCCCCGATCGCGATTGCGCCCGACGTCACCTCTTCGAGGCCGGCGATGACGCGCAGCAGGGTAGACTTGCCGCATCCCGACGGACCGACGAAGACGACGAACTCGCCGTCCTTGATATCGAGTTCGACGTCATGCAGGACTTTGACCGAGCCATACGACTTGTTGACGTTGGAAAGCTTCAGTTCTGCCATGCCCCACTCCCATCAGGTGCCGCCGTTTCGAAGACGGCGTCGTTTTTGTTCCAGCCTTGCGGCAGCGGTGTCGGCCTTGTGACCCGCACCTCGTTCATCAAGATCCCGGTGACCCCCGCCACGTAGACGGCCGGCATTCCTCCCGGATAGTGCTCAAGACCGATCACCCGGCCGTCCGACCCGCGGGTCCAGGCATTGGCCCGACCGCCGCCATCGGCCTTTGGGGAAAGGTCCGCGTTCGTCGGACGCAGGTCGTAGGACCGCGCGGTGCCGAGTTGCCCAGGCTGCTGGTCCAAGGCGATGCGCGCCAGCGATGCGTTGCCGATGCCGGCCGACGAGGTCGAAATGACTGTGATCGCCCCCTCCATCCGCCCGGTTATGTCCTCGACGATGAGATTTTCGATGGCGCCCGCCGTGCGTTCCGTGACACGGTCGACAACATTGACGGTCAGCGCCTCCCCCGAGCCCCAGAAACCATCGGGGGTCTCGCGGCACTCTACCGCAATTCTCGAAAACCTCACGTTGGATATCCGGCCGCCGTCGCGCGAAAAGACGCCGAGCGCCCTGTTGGAGGATGAGACGCTGCAATCCTCGAACACGACGTTGGTGACGTCGCCATGCGTTTCCGTGCCGATCTTCAGCGCGCAGCTGAGGCTCTGAACGGAGCAGCGGCGGACGAGAATGTTTTCACATCGCCCGATGGCGACACGATCAGGACCGATGCTCGTCTTCAGGCATATGCCGTCGTCGGCCGTCGATATCCGGCAGTCCTCGATGACGGCGCCGCGGCAGGCATCCAGAACGATGCCGTCCGTGTTGGGAAGGCGGCGGTCGTTGTCGATGGTCACGTTCCTGACGGCGACATCGGTGCAGTTGACGAAGTGCAACGTCCACATCGGCGAGCGGCTGATATGGATGGAGCTGATCTCGACCTCGTCGCAGCCTTCGAACACCACAACGCGGGGCCGAAATTCGGCCGGGATGAAGGTTCCGACGGTCTCGTCGTCCCCCACAATGAAGCTATCGCAACCGGCTTCGATGCGACCCGCCCCGGTCAGGCTGATCCGCCGCGCATCCTTGGCGACGATCATGCCGCGATCCGACTTTTCGGCAATCACCGAAACACTCGTATGCGTGTAGGCGGCATAATCCGGAACGGGACGCAGGATCGCGCCGGCGGCCAGATGAAGGCCGACGCCGGATTTGAGCTGGAGCCCGCGGCAGACATGGATACCCGCCGTGAGCTCCACGCGTCCGCCGCCCGAAGCCGACAAGCCGTCGATGGCCGCCTGCAGGCGGACCGTATCGTCGCCCTCCGCCGGCTCGATCGCGACAAGAGACACCGAGCTCATTGGCGTTCGCCGTTCTCGAGAAAGACTTCCGTCAGGAGCAGCATGGTCAGCGCCTGGCCATAAGGCGTCGGCACGTTGGGGATGCGCCTGTAGAAATCGAGGTCATGGCCCATCGGCGTGCCGTCCGAGACGCCGTGGACGACGCCTTCTTCGTCGATCTGCGCCAACACCGCCGCAAGCGCGCGCTCCGCATAGGCCCTGTCGTCTTTGTCGAGAATGCCGGCATCGATGGCCCGCAATATGCCATAGGCAATGCCTGCCGTGGCCGAGGTTTCCAACGGCGAAGACGGATCGTCCAGAAGCGTGGTGAACATGCCATCCGGCCGCTGGTATGCTTTCAAGGAGCGCACCTGGCTGACGAGGACGTTCGACAGAAAACGCCGGTCCTTCTCGCCGAGCGTCGGAACAAGGTCGAAGAGCTCAGGGATGGCGACCGTGATCCAGGCATTGCCGCGCGCCCAGAAGGCATTGGCGAAATTGTGCCGCCCGTTGAAGGTCCAGCCGTGATACCAGAGCCCGCTGACCGGATCGGAGAGGTAACGGGTGTGGATCACGAACTGATAGACGGCCTCGTCGATCCATTCGCTGCGTTCGCAGAGCACGCCGGCCCGGGCGAGAAACAGGCAGGCCATGAACAGCGTATCGTCCCACAACTCGCCGTCGTTGAGGCGCTCCTTGACGACGTGTTGAAAGCCGCCGTCCTCGGTCTTGGGCAGTTCCTTGACGAGCCATTCGGCCCAATCCTCGACGAGAGCGCGAAAATCCGGACGGTCGACATGCTGGACGAGGATCGCTAGCGGCAGCATCGGCGCCGTGCTGTTGATCTGGCGCGGCGGCAGGCCGCGTTCGATCTGTCCGGCATACCAGGTCACCAGTTCCTGCATCGCCTTCTGATCATTGGTGGAAATGGCGCGCCGCAGGAAGCCGTAGAGACCGACGCCGACTTCCCAGTCCCATTCGTCGAACTGGATTCCGGAGGCGGAATTTCCGGACACGAGACCTTCCTTGATGCCCCTGAGCCGGCTGAAAGCCGTTGCCACGCGATCGATCGTCGTCAGGAGCGCGGCGTTATCGACAGATGTTGTGTTCATGCTGGAGACCTATGTTTCAAGAGTAGAAGGGTCCGTCAGTGCCGGCGCCGGAGGCAGCACTGTCGTGGGTGAGGATCGGGTGCGGCTGATCGTGGGTGAAGGGCCTCGCCTCGCCGCCGATCGAAAGGCCGTCGGCATAGGACAGGCAGATCGCCGGGCCACCCGGCGGCGTCAGGGAGAGACGCCGAAGCCCGTGATCGAAGGAAATTGCCGTCCGGCAAAGGCGTTCGATGAAAGCCTTGAAGGCGTCGTCGTTGCCACATCCGACGATACCAGCCCAGCCGCAAAGCGATCCGTGTGAGCGCGCCTCGCGGCCGGCGGTCGGGCCGTCGGTGATCAGCTCCAGCCCGTTCGACGCCCAGAGCGCGGAAAATCCCCTGCCCGATCGCGCGATGAGCCACTTGTCTTCGATGATGAGATCGTCCAGGCCGTCGCGGCCGATATAGGCGTGCGTCCATGCATGGCGTGCGTCGCTTGTGTCCTCGATCAGCAGGGCGACGTCGCGATGCTGGGCAACGCGCGGCAGGATGCCATTGCCGGCCCAATAGGATGGCCTTTGATTGCCCCAGGGATCGTCCTCGCCGGGATGGTTGACCCACAGCCTCGCCATCGGGTGGCCGGCCAGCCGGATGTCGAGGACATGCTGCTGATGTCCCTTCTGGCCGGTCTTGTGATCGACGACGGTCGAAAGCTGCGCCGCCTCGTTCTTGAACAGCACGAGTTTTCCGCTCTCGAGCCCCTGGCTATAACGCGCCTCGACGCTTCTTCCCCGCGCAAGTGCTGCAAGCTCGGCCAGATCGTCGGGCGGCTCGTAGCCGCCGGCGCAGAACATGGTCAATGCCGCAACGCCGTTGTTCAACCAGCCGGTTCCAAAGGCGACCTGGGCGAAGGGCGCAAGCTCGGTCAGCGGGCCGGCACGCAACTCCTTGTCGTAAGCGCGCCCCTGCGATCCGGCCGGAACGCCTGCGAGCGTATGCAGGGCGATCATGCGGAAGATGAGATCGATCTGGGCGCGGGCGCGCGCTGACATCGCCATCTCGGCCCAGCGCTCCAGTGCCAGCAGGCCAATGAAGTCGATCGGGTAATAGGCCGCCGAGTTCCACTCCGCCAATCCATGGGCTTCGACGCTGTCGAACCAGCGCCCGAGCCGCTCGCCGGCTATTTCCGCCTGCTGCCGCCCCGTCCGGCCCGAGGCTGAAAACACCTCGTCGGGCAGAAGAAGTCCCGCCAGCAGCTGGCTCGTATGAAAGCAGAGCACATGGTTCTCACTCCAGAACCACATCGCGTCGTTGCCCGGCTCGTCGACCCAGTAACGATAGGAGCGAACGGAATGCCGGATACGAGCGACCACGGCATCGGACATCCGGTCGGCATAGGCGCCGAGCAGCCACAAGAGCGGCACCATGATGAAATCCGAGCAATCCTCTCGCGCATCGATGGAGGCGAGCGTCGCGTCGATGATGCGGTCGAAGCTTTCCTGGTCGTGGTGACCGGTTTCCATCATCGCAATGAGGCGCCCGACGCGGTTTGCGCCGAAGCGGGCGCTGTATTCGAGCGCCTGCCGCTTGCGGGCGGCGAGCGATGCCTCTGATGGCAACGGTGAAATGCTGCTCATGAAGGCAGCATCGATGACGCGGGTGACCGAGCCCGTGCCGGAGCCGATCGTCATGTGGACGCCGTGATAACCGTCCGCAATGTTCCAGACATCGTCGGCCGTGAGGCTGCTCTGATGGGCGCGCAGCGTCAATCGTGAGTGCGCGAGAACGGGCCGTTCATGACCATGGCCGATGACCTTGATCTCGACAGGCAAGTCGCGTTCGGGCGCGGTGCCGAATATGATCTCCAGCGGCTGATTGACGAAGACGTCGCGGGCCGGGCGGACGCCACGGGCAAGGGCCTCCAGCTCGCGGACCTCATTCTGATCCAGCGATACGGGCAACAATACGCAGAGCGGCTCCTCGTCCAGGATCTCGAGCTCGAAAAACCACGTCGTGTCGCGCTCGGCCAGGTCTTCGGTGTGAACGAGAATCTGGTTGTCGCCAGTTTCAAGGGACAGGCTTATGTCGGTCGCGCTCTCGACATTGCGCTTGAAGGGTTCGAAGCGCACCGCCTCCTGCCCGTTGACCCATATGCGAACGCCGCCGCAGGTCTTCAGTCTGAGATTGAGCGTTCGCGCAGTCTCCGTTCTGAACGTGCCCTTCAGCCATCGCCTGAGATGCGTCGGCACATGCCAGAAGCCGGTGAACTCGACGCGGCGGTTCGAGCCGGGAAGATTGAGGCTTTCGGTCGGCCAGGAGGTGTCGGGCGAGAGCGGCCGCCCCACCATGGTGGACCAGAACGCCTTGCGGCAGGGCAGGTCGCCTACATCGACGAAACCGTTGATGAAACGATAGTTCACGCGGTCTTCGGCCGGCGCGGGCTCGCCGGGAAAATAGCTGGCGATGAGGCCGGAAACGGCCCATGCCGTGATCGTTTGCCCTTCAGCCACGCTGTATGCTGGCGCCATATCGTCCGGCTGCTTGATGCATTCCGTTTTCACAGACCGCCTCCTCCGCAATCCTATGAAAATATTTTCATTAGGTTTTTGTGCGCGCTATTTTTGCAAATTGCTCAAAAACATCGCTATTGCCGCAGAAAATAGCTTGACGGAACGAATGTCAAGTATATGAAATTGATTTATCGATGGCCGAGGCCGCGATTGATGAAAATGTTTTCATGGGAGGATGAAAATGAAAACCTATCTTTCAGGTGCCCTCGCAGTGGCGCTGGCTACCGCTTCTTTCGCATGGTCCGGCGCGGCCATGGCGGAAACCAAGACAATCACCTTTCTGTTCACCGACGACGACCAGGCTTACGTCGAGCGGATGGAAGCGCTCAGCAAGGAATTCGAGACGGCGCATCCAGACATCAAGGTCAATTTCGTCTCTTCGGGCTATGATGCGGTCGCCAAGCAGCTGCCGGTACAGCTTGCCGTCGGCGAAGGCCCTGACATCGCCAAGATCACCGACTGGCAGCTTGCCCCCTATTACCTCGACATGCGTCCCTACATGAAGGACCCGGATGGCTTCGCTAAGCTGCACGGCGACAGCCTGAACACACTTCGCTTCCCCGGCGTCAACGATCCGCAGTCGATCAACGGCTATATCGCGTCGCAGACCTTCAACCTGCCTTTCGTCAACAAGACGCTGTTCGAACAGGCCGGCGAACCGCTTCCGAAGCCCACCGCCACGCTGAAGGACATCGTCGAAGCTTCGGCGCGTGTTGCCAAGGCGACCGGTGCCCAGATCCCCTTCACGATGGATCGCTCGGGCCATCGCTTCTCCGGCGCGGCATTCTCCTACGGCTCGAACTACGTCAAGGACGGCAAGTTCTTCTTCCCCGACGATGCCGCCAAGCGCTATGTCACGGATCTCTACGGCTGGACGAAGGACGGCTCCTTCCCGAAGGAAATGTGGGGTGCTGCCGGCGGAACCCAGTACAAGAACATGGGTGACGAGTTCGTCAACGGCAACGTCGTGACCTATCTCGCCGGCAACTGGATGGTCAATCCGTTCCAGAAGAAGATCGGCGACGCCTTCGACTGGACGGCGATCAGCGCGCCGTGCGGCGATGCCGGCTGCTATGCGATGCCGGGTGGCACCGCGATCGTCGGCTTCAAGCGCACCAAGTCTCCGGAGGCCGTTGCCGCGTTCATCGAATTCCTTGGCTCTGAAAAGGTCCAGCGTGAAATCGCTGAAAACTACGTCATCCTGACGGGCGCCGACATCAAGGACCCGCAATACAAGCTCGAGAGCAAGAATGCCAAGGAGGCGATGGCCGTCTTCCTCGGAAGCCGCAATAGCGTGCCGCAGGCAGCCCGGGACCTGGAACGTCTCAAGGGATCCTCCGCCATCTATCAGCTCATCGTTCAGAGGATGAGCCAGCTGATCGTCGGCGAGCTCTCCCTAGACGAGACCTTCAAGGCAATGAGTGCCGACGTCGACAAGGTCAACGAGGCGCTCGCCGCCAAGTAACCGGTCACGCGTTGTCCCGCACAATGCGCGCATGCTGCAGCCACGGCCTCGCAACAGGGCCGTGGCTTTTTCGTTTCGTGCATGGCGCCTCCGCTGGCGAAGGCGTCGTGACATCCGGTTTGGGAGAGGCTATAGGCGTTATCGGTCTGCGTCAGCCTGCGGATCCAGGTCAATTCACACATGCCGGCAACCCGGTTACGTCCGGCGACCCAGCGACTGTCTACCTTATAGAGGTGCATTTCCATGCCGATGGGCTCCGAGCATCCGCTGCGAAGGGAACTTCACAACGAGCTCCACGCGCGGCCGTCGCTTTACTTCGATGGCGACACGGATGTGTGGCACGTCGCTATCGTTGGAGAAAATGCCCCTCCTCAGATACCGAATTCCCTGCCGGGACTGGAGGATGTCTCCACGACCCGCGAGGGCAACCACGGCATCGGCCGCATCGGCGACGGCCGGCTGAAGTGGGAGGCGCATACCGAGTTCCTCACCCTGACCTTCGTCGTTCCCGCGTCGGCCGAACCCGGCAGCAATCCGCCTGAAGCCTTTCAGGCCTGCTGCCGCCAGATCGACGGGAAGATTATCGCGGCCGTTCGGGTGCTGGTGCGGGACGAGAAGGACGGGCAGCGTCCGGAAAAACCGAGGCTCGACTATGTCGCCTCTCAGGTCGGCGGCGGCGACGCGGAAGTGCATTCGAACTTCCGGCTGACCGACAGCGGTTTCGTCGAATTTCTGTTCTTCAACCGCAACCTCAATGCCTATCGCACCGGCCGCATGGTCAGGCGTTTCCTGGAGATCGAGACATACCGGATGATGGCGCTGCTGGCGTTGCCGATGGCCCGCGAGACGGTCTCGAAGCTCTCCGTCTTCGACCGACGCCTCGACCTGCTGATCGCGCATATGCAGAGTGCGATCAAGGTCGACAAGGCACTGCTTTCCGAGGTGACCAGGCTCTCTTCGGACGTTCTCAACTTCTCGGCGCTCGCCCGCCACCGCTTCGGCGCGACGAAAGCCTATGCCGAAATTGTCGCGAGCAGAGTGTCGGAGCTTCGTGAGGAACGTGTCGAACAGCGCCAGCGGCTCGGCACCTTTATCGATCGGCGCTTTCAACCAGCCGTCCGCTCGGTCGAAGCCGCCGAACGCCGCCTCGATGAACTGGCCGAACGCGTCAGCCTTGCCGGAGACCTCCTTAGAACCACCGTGCAGGTTCAGCTCGAAGATCAGAACGCATCGCTGTTGACATCGATGGAAGAACGGGCGCGCATCCAGGTTCATATCCAGCAGGCGGTCGAAGGCTTCTCCGTCATCGCCATCACCTATTACACCGTCGGCCTGGCGAAGATCTGCCTCGAAAGTATTTCCGAACTGGGTGTCGATCCCCACGTGGCGAAGCTCGCCGTTCTCGGCGCCATCCCGCTCGTGCTCTTTGCCGTCTGGACAGCGGTTCGTCACGTTCGCAAGAGCATTGCCGGCCACTCCGCCGGTCCGGCATCCGGAAGCCACTGAAGCGACGCCAGACATTCGCTCACCGCCGCCCTTTCGAGGCGGCGGCGTTTGCTTGCCTGCATCCGAACGTCAGGATGCCATCGCGTAGTGGCGATGTTCCGCCGCCCGGCCGCTGCCCGTCCTGAACCGCCGCAGCAGCTCGGCGAGGCTTTCGGTTTCATGTGTCAGGCTCTGGGCGGCCGCCGTGGTCTCTTCGACCATTGCGGCGTTCTGCTGCGTCACCTTGTCCATCTGGTCGCCGGCGGCCGAGACCTCGCGCAGGCTCGTCGCCTGCTCGCGGGCGGCAACGGCGATCTCGGCCACGGTCGCATTCATGGCGGTGACCTGCTCGACGATCTGTTCGAGCGAGAGGCCGGATTCACCCACCAGCTGGACGCCGGTCTTGACCTGCGCCGAGGAGGTGGAGATCAGCTGCTTGATCTCCCTTGCCGCGTTGGCGGAGCGCTGGGCGAGCTCGCGGACTTCCTGGGCGACGACGGCAAAGCCCTTGCCTGCCTCGCCGGCGCGCGCCGCTTCCACGCCGGCGTTCAGCGCCAGCAGGTTGGTCTGGAAGGCGATCTCGTCGATGACGCTGATGATGTTGCCGATCTTCGACGACGAATTTTGAATTTCCGTCATCGCGTCGATGGCGCGGGCAACGATCTCGCCGCCCTTTTCGGCATTGGTGCGGGCCGTTGCCACGACACCCTGGGCGCGGCTTGCGCCCTCCGCCGTTCCGTTGACGCCGCGGGTCACGTCACCCAGCGCCGCGACGGTCTCCTCCAGCGAGGCTGCCTGCTGCTCGGTGCGGCGGGCGAGATCGTTGGACGCCGTGGAGATTTCCGCAAGGCCGGACCGGATGGTGGCGACGGCGCGAATGACCGAGTCGACCGCCTCTTCGAGGCTCGCGACCGAATTGTTGAAATGATCCCGGATCCTCACATAGCGATGGTCGACTTCGCCGACGCGGACGGTGAGATCGCCCTTGGAAAGCGCGTCCAACCCGACGGAAATCTGGCGGAAGGCATGCTCCATCACCTGCGCATCGCTGAGCCGCTCCGCCTCCTGGCGGAGCCGCTCTTCCTCGGCGGCCAGGCGGGCGCGTTCGGCATTGGCTTCGGCGATCAGCTTGGCGCGCCCCGTTTCCTGGAAAACCTTCAGCGAACGCGCCATGGCCCCCAGTTCGTGGCGGTGCTCAACGCCCGTTATCACGATCCCTTCCTCGCCGCGGGCAAGCTGCTCCATGGACTGTGCCATGTTACGGACCGCAGAGGAAATCAGCCGGCCGACGAAATAGGAAAGGACGAGACCGATCACGATCAGCAGCCCGCTGATGACCAGCGTCGTGCTGGTCGCAGAGGCAACCGTTGCGTCCACCGAACCGTCCAGGGTCTTCTGCGCGCCCGTGACGGTGGCCTGCAGGTCCTTGAAGCCGCCTGATATTTTCGGAGCGAGCACGCTGAGCTGCGTCTGGCGAATATTGCCGGAGGCCTGCAAGACGTCCTTCATGTCGCCGAGACGGGCGGTGTAGTTCTGCATGAGCTGGCCGGCGCCCATCAGGCGCTTCTTCTGCAGCTCGTTCTTCGCGGCCTTGGCGGCGGCTTCGTTGAGCGTGACCGCCTCGGCGAGTGCCGCCTGCGCGGTGTCATAGGCCGCAAAATCGTTGGAATGCACGAAACGTTCGGAGAAATAGAGGCTGCGGTTCAAAGCCTCCAGCGTCGCTGCCGTCATCTGCAACAGGGCCACATCGTTCTGGCGCCAGGCGCTGCGCACGACGTCGTTGAGCGCGATGCTGGTCCAGGGGCCGAATTCGGTGACCTTGGAAATCAAGGCGTCACGCCTGGCCTGAAGGGAGACGATCTGTTCGAAAGCCTTGCCGTAGGCGGCAATGTCCTGGCGGATCGCCGCAAGGCCGGACTGCAGGTCCTTGTTGCCGGCAAAACGCGGGTCGTCGGCGTCGAACGCTTTCACACCGGCGCGGAAGCGATCGACGACATCCTGCGTCGGCGTGGAGCGGAAGGCTTCCGCCGACATCTGAATCTCGTTCAGCTGGTCGCTGTAGTCCGAGATGGCGAGACTTTGACCAGCCGTGGCGCGATAGGACGCGAAGATGGAGGCGAGCCCATTCATGCCCGAGATCGCGCTGACCGTGAGCAGGCTCATCAACAGGATCAGCGGCACGAAGCCGGAGGTGATCTGCGCGCGAATGCCGAATTTATTCCAGATATGCAACATCATAGTCCTCTTATGCTCACTGGCTCTTCGGCAGATAGGTGGCAATGTTCTCAGGTGTGACGAGTTCGAAGGGAACGTTGTTTTCGCGCGGTACCTTCTCTTTGCGGATCAGCTTGACGGCGGCATCGACAGCGGCGGCCCCCTGTCCGACGGCGCTCTGGAGAATGGTGACGTCGAGATCGCCTGCCACCATCGCGGCGAGCGCGTCGTCGGTCGCGTCGACGCCGGCGACGACAACATCCTTCATCGGCATGCCGGCTTTCTTCATGGCCCGGATCGCGCCGAGCGCCATCTCGTCATTATTGGCGATGACCGCATCGAACTTGACGCCGGCCGACAGCCATTCCTGCATCTGCTGGTCGGCATAATCGCGCGACCAATAGGCGGCCTGCCGCTCGGCGATCTGAAGGCCCTTGCAGTCCGGCGTGGCGATGACGTCGGAGATGTCCTGGGTGCGGGCGCGGGCGGCCGCGTGGAAGGGTTCGCCCATCAGCACGACGACGCGGCCTTTGCCTTTGAGGAGCGCGCAGACCTGCTTGGTCTCCAGCGTTCCGGACTCCTTCTCGTTGGAGGCGACCACCACCTGATTGTCCGGCAGGTCCAACAGGTTGGAAGGAACGTTGTTAATGTACACAAGCGGAATGCCGGCATCTGCCGCCATCTTGGTCATTTGCGGCCCAAGGTCGCCATCGGAGACGGCAAGAATGATCGCGTCGACCTTGTCGGCAATGAGCTTCTGCACCTGCTGCTTCTGGACTTCGTTGTCGCCCTTGGCATTCTCGGTGACGAGCTTGAGGCCGGATATCGTCTGCCCATGCGAGACGACGCCGTTGAGAAGCACCGTTCTGAATTTGTCGAGATCGGACATCGAAACCCCGATCGTCTGGGCATGGGCAGCAGAGATCGATATCGCCAAGGCGATGGATGCAAGCGTGGCCGTTTTCATGAATTCCCCTGCACAATTCGGATATGAAATGCGTTATTTCAAATTTTGGTTAAATTTTACTTTTCGGCCGGAAGCAAAAGTTAGGCGCGAGGAGATGATTGCGACGGCACGAGCGCCTTCTTGGGCGGCAACCGAGCGGACTTGAAGGGCATCACAACAAACTTGATGCGATGCGCTTAAATCTTTGTTTTTTAACTATTAGCGTCCACCAAAGCCGGAGCTGACGGTGATACCCTTGTAGATCACCCTCTGCAGCACGATGGCTAGGACGACGCCCGGCAGCATGGAGATCGTCGCACCCGCCATGATGTAGTTCCACGCGGTGCCTTGCTGTGTCTGGAACAGGGTGAGCCCGAGCGGCAGCGTGGCTTTTTCAACGCCGCTGGTGGCGATCAGCGGCCAGAGGAAGCTCTTCCACTGCGCGATGAAGGTGAACAGCGACAAGAGGCCGATGGCCGGCATGGCAAGCGGAACGATGACCGTGACCAGGATGCGCAGGCGCGAAGCCCCGTCCATCATCGCCGCCTCGTCGAGATCCTTGGGAATGCCGAGGATGAACTGCCGCAGCAGAAAGGTGCCGAAGGAGCTGAAGGCGACCGGCAGGATCATGCCGTGATAGGTGTTGATCCAGCCGAACTTGCTGACGATGAGAAACAGCGGGATGACCAGCATCACCTGCGGGATCATCAGCGTACTGAGATAGGTGAGCAGCAGCCCCTCCCGGCCGGGAAACTTTAGCCGGGCAAAAGCGTAGGCAGACAGGCAGGATACCGCAATCACGATCGCCGTGACGCCGCAGGCGACCACGAAGGAATTCAACAGGAAGGTTCCGAACGGCAGGGAAACCAGGGCTTCGACGAATGTTCCCCAACGATACTCCTCGGGGAAGATGCGGACCGGCACGGCCATCACCTCGGCATTGGAGCGCACCGCGTTCGACACCATCCAGAAGAAGGGGAAGAGGAAAAGCAGTGCGATCAGCGAAAGTGCCGTGTAGCTGACGAAGGTGCCGACGCGCCGCAATATGCGGTGACGATGCTGGGACACGGAATGCGGATGCCGTGAGGTCGGATCAATCGTCATAATGCACCCATTTGCGCTGCATGTGGAATTGCAGGATGGTGAGCGCCATGATCATGACGAACATCACCCAGGCCAATGCGGAGGCATAGCCCATCTGGAAGTTGGTGAAGCCCTTCTGGTAGATGGCGAAACCGAGCGTGGCCGTCGCCGAGCCCGGGCCGCCGCGCGTCATCGCGAATATCTCGTCGAAGACCTGCAGCGAGGTGATCGCCGTCATCACGGTGCCAAAGAAGATGGTCGGCGATATGAGCGGCAGGCGGATGCGCCAGAAGCGCTGCCAGGCATTGGCACCGTCGATCGTCGCCGCCTCGAGGTAATGCTTCGGCACGAGGTCGAGCGCGGCGTTGAACATCACAACGTTGTAGCCGACATTCGCCCACAGGGTGACGAGCACGACCGCCTGCATGGCCCAGCTCGAGCTCAACAGGAAATTCGGCAGACCGAGGCCGAGCGCGCGGATGATGCTGTCGGCCAGCCCGTCCGGCGTGAAGATCAGCAGCCATACCACCGATGCGGCGATGGTGGGCGTGAAGGTCGGCAGGAAGAAGATCACCCGGAAGACCGCCTTGCCGCGCTTCAGGCTCGATATCCAGACCGCGAGCGTTAGCGAGACGATAATATTCAGCGCCAGATACTCGACGGCGAAGAACAGCGTGTTGCTCAATACGGTGTAGAAGGCCGGATCGACAGTGAAGAGCCTGATATAATTCTGAAAGCCCACGAAGGATGGCGTCGAGATCAGCTGCCAATTGGTAAAGCTGAGCGCCAGCGACGCCAGGATCGGCAGCGCCATGAAGACCATGAAGCCGAGGAAGCTCGGCAGCAGGAACAGCATGGCTGTCTGCGTCTCCGGCTTCAGGAAGCGCCGTGGCTGACCGGGCTGCAAGGGAACTGCGGCAACAGCGCTTTGCGACATGTCTTCCTCCATGCGCGGCAGGACCTGCCGCAGCGCGAGCTGGCGCATGACCCGAAAATCGGAATCGATTTTCCGATAGGATCATGCGCAGATTTCAAAGCGACCGCGCGTCCTGTCGGACGCGCGGGCTCTATTGCTGTGCAAGGCTCTGGATAGACTCCATCGTCTGCTTGGCATCGGCGCTGCCGGCGAAAGCCGGCGGGAAATACTGGTTGAACAGGTTTTCCACCGCCGCCCAGTTGTTGGTGATCACGTAGGGCACGGAGTGCGCCAGGGAATAGTCGATGGCCTCGCCGCCATTGGTGATGTCCTTGGCCGCCACCTTGTACCAGGCGGATTGCGACGCCGTGCGCGCCGGCAGGGCACGGCCCTGCTCAGCGAGATAGGATAAGGCTTCAGGGCTGGTCAGCACCTGGATCGCCTTCCAGGCAGCATCCTTGTTCTTGCTCGTCGTGGCGATGCCGAAACCGGAGCCTGCGGTGACGGCGGAAAGTTCGCCCTCATCGCGCGGCAGGGTGGTGAGGCCGATCTTGAACTTGGCCTGATCCTTCATGCCGATGATCGACCAGGGGCCGTCGATATACATGGCGACATTGCCCGAATTGAACCGCCCCTGGATGACATCACCGGGATCCGCGCCACCCGAGGGAACCAGCGGCGCGATCTTATCCTTGGCGGCGAAACCGATCACTCTCTCGGCGGCGGCAACTGCGCTCGCACTGGTCAAGTCAAGCTCGCCGGCGTCGTTGACGTATTTGTCGCCCCAGGCCGCGGCCAGGACCGAATAGTTGGTCGGAGTGATACCGAAGCCGTACTTGCCGTCCTTCGTCAGCTTCTTGGCGGCATCGGTGAACTCGGCAAGCGTCCAGCCCGGCTTCGGCAGCGGTACGCCGGCGGCTTCGAGCGCGTCCTGGTTATAATAGATGACCCACGGACCGACATCGTAGGGCAGGCCGTAAAGCTGCTTTTCGACGGACATGCCGCCAATGATCGAGGGGGTAAAGGCGCCGACGTCGAATTTGTCAGCCTCGATCCGGTCATTCAGAGGCTCGAGCAGCGAATAGAAGTTCGGCATGCGCAGCGACTGCATGGAAACGATGTCGGCGAGTTGTCCCGATGCCGCCAGCACCGGCAGCCTCGTCCAATAATCGACCCAGCCCGTCGTCGTCAGCGTCACCTTGATGTCGGGATACTTGGCGGTCACCATCTCAGCCAGGTGTTGCCAGCTCTTGGTGTCGGTTTCGGAGCCGGTCCACATCTGCCAGGTCAGGTTGACCTGTTCGGCCGATGCGGCGGTGGCAAAAAGACTGCTGCCGATAGCGGCAAGCAAAAGCGTTTTCTTCAGAACCTTCATGGGTTTCTCCTCCCTCCATGAACGCAAAGGACACGCGAGTGCGATCGAGCTCACGCCTTCAGGACGATCTCGATCACCGGCACGGTAACGTCCGGGCGCCGGACCGGCAGTTCGAGCGTGATCATGCCTTCCGGCACCGTCACGCCGATATTGGAATCCACATCTTTGGCATGGCTCAGCCAGTGCACCTCGCTGGCGTCATGCAGGAACTGCGCATAGGCGATCCTGTCAGCGAGACCTTCGATGTGGATGTGGCGGTAAGGCCAGTTGTAAACATGCAGATAAAGGCGGTTGCCGCGCTGGGTATAACGACAGCCGGCCGGCACCGGATGGCCGGATGGCCCTGCCCCGTAGATAGAGCGCGCGTTGACTTCCATCCAGTTCTGATAGACCTCGAGCGCGCCAATGGCGCGTGCATCGAGCGTGCCTCGGCCGGTCGGACCGACATTCATCAGCAGGTTGCCGCCGAGCGCGACAGAATCGATCAGCAGCTGGATGATCTGTTCCGGGCTCTTCCAGGTATCTTCGTCGCGGTGATAACCCCAAGAGCCGCTGAAGGTGTGGCAGGCTTCCCAGAGTACCCCCTGGCTGGCGATGGCGGGGGCCACGCGCGGTGTATATTGCTCCGGCGTCGTCACGTCTGGCAGATTGCCGGGCGGCAGGTCGAGGCGGTTGTTGACAATGATTTCAGGCTGCAGCCCGCGCACCAGATCGACCAGGCGCTCGCTCTCCCAGTCGGCGCGCCCCTTGCCGGGCAGGCCGCGATATTCGCGCCCGGGATAGCTGAAATCGAACCAGATGATGTCGATGCGGCCGAAGCCGGTCAGAAGCTCGCGCACCTGTTCGCGCATATAAGCAGCGTAGTTGGCTATGTTTCGGCCAGCGTTCAGCGCCTTGGCGTCGGGATGGTTGCGTAGCGGATGGTGAACGTCGATCGGGAAATCGGGATGGTGCCAGTCAAGCAGCGAATAGTAGAAGCCAATCTTCAGCCCCTCGGCACGGAAGGCGTCGACCAGCGGCGTGAGCAGATCTTTGCCACAGGGCGTGTTCGTCGCCTTGTAGTCCGTCACCTTGCTGTCCCAGAGGCAGAAACCCTCGTGGTGCTTGGTCGTCACCACGACATATTTCATGCCGGCAAGACGTGCCCGCCGCGCCCACTCCTTGGGATCGTAGAGATCGGGATCGAAATTGTCGAAATAGCGCTGGTAGTGGTCGTCGGTCAGCTCTTCGCGGTTCTTCAACCACTCGTGCCGGGCTCCCAAGGCATAGAGGCCCCAATGGATGAACATGCCCAGGCGATCCTGGCTGAACCAGGCGTGTTTGTCCGCCCCTCCCGATGCCGGATTTTCCGGCTGGCGTTCCGAACTCATCACAGGTTTCTCCTCCCTGTTTTCCGGTTCAACATCATATCGAACCGGTTCGGTAAATGATCATCTCGCCTGATCCAATATCTGTCAAGCCGAAATTCGCGAGCACAAGACCAGAAAAGCGATCCCTGCAAAACAACCGATTTGAGGCATGCATGTTGCGCCGACCAATAAAATCGGACATAACAAGACATTAGAACCGGTTCGATAGCTATGACCACCATACGAGATGTCGCGCGCCTTGCGGGGGTTTCAATCTCGACCGTCTCGCTGGCGCTCAACAGCCCGAAGCGGGTCGGCGCCGAGACGCTTGACCGCATCCAGCAGGCGATAAAATCGACCGGTTACCGCATCGACCCGGTGGCCCAGACGCTGGCGCGCGGACGCAGTTCGCTGATCGGTTTCGTTTCGGCCAATCTCGGCAACATGTTCTTCGGCGACATCCGTCGAGAGATCGAGCACCAGGCGCTCGACCACGGCTATTTCGTCCTGATCGCCGACTCCTCCGGCAGGGCCGATCTTGAACGGGCGCTGCTGGAGCGGCTGGAGGCGCAGAAGATCGCCGGCATTGCGCTGGCGGCAAATGGGCGCGGCGAGGAGTACGCCACGTTCCTGCGCGACTTCAAAACCCCGATCGTGATGTTCGACCAGAAAGTGGAGGGCGCCGAGCGTGATTTTGTCGGTTCCGACAATCCGCTGACCACCACCATCCTGACGGAACATCTGCTGCAGCTCGGCCACAGGCGCATCGGCTTCATCTCCGGGCCGAGCGGCCTGCACACCGCCGACGAGCGCCTGAAGGGCTTCATGAACACGATGGCCGGCGCCGGCGTCGACATCGATCCTTCGCTGGTGGTCGAAGGCGGCTACACCAGGACCGGCGGCCATGCACAGGCGATGCGGCTCTTGACCCGCCGCGACCGGCCGACCGCCATCATCGGCGCCAATAACATGACGGGCCTCGCAGCACTGCAGGTGATGCAGGAGATGGGTTTCCGTTGCCCTGACGACGTATCGCTGGCGATGGTCGATGACGTGCCCTGGAGCAATGTCATCACGCCTCGCATCACGATGGTGGTGCAGGATGCGCAGAAGCTCGGGGAATTGGCGGCACAGCGTCTGCTGGCAAGAATAGCAAGCCCGGAGGGTGCCGCCGCGCCGCCTGAGGACTTCATCCTGACGCCGAGATTCGTACGCGGGGAATCGACCAGGCGGTTGTGAGTGCTTCCACCGGTCCTCACGCATATGCCAAAGCCGCGTCGAGAGATGTAAGCGCAGTGCCGGATTTTCACTGGCCGGCCCTTATCCATTGAAAGTCGGAAAAATTTGTCATACATGTGTGATGAATTGTGAATTTCGCAATGCCGCGTTTGAACGGCATGCGGATCAAAGCCGATGCGGGGGCGTGCGTGGCTATGCAGATGAAGGATCGCAGCAAAGGCTCCGGGTCGCTGGTCTCACAGGTCGGCGAAAGCCTCCGGCAAGCCATATTGAGCGGCCAGTATTCGGCCGGCGACAAGCTTCCGAGTGAGCATGAACTGACCGAAACGCACAGCGTCAGCCGCACCGTCGTGCGCGAGGCCGTGGCCGCGCTTCGCTCCGACGGGCTTGTCGAGGTGCGACAGGGAGCGGGTATCTTCGTCCTCGGCGCCGATCCGGTTCTCTCCGCTGGGAAAGCCGACAAGGCCCGCGTTGTTTCCGATCTGGAAGTGCTCGAGATCAGAACGCCTGTCGAAATCGAAGCGGCGGGCCTTGCGGCCTTGCGCCGCTCGCCCGCGCAGGAGGAGGCGATTTTCGAATGCCACCGGAAAATCCTCCTGTGCATCGAGAGCGATCACTCCATTCGCGAGGCGGATCTCGAACTCCATGCCGCCATCGCCGAAGCCACGAACAATCCGCTCTTCCGGCAGTTCCTGGAGTCCCAGGGCTCGGCGATCATCCCGCAGTCGCGGCTGGTCCCGGAAACAAGGACAGCCGAGCAGACCGCCTACCGAAAGCTGATACACAGGGAGCACGAAGCGATCGTCATCGCCATCTCCGACAGGGACGATCAGGCTGCCCGCAACGCCATGCGTGAGCACCTGGTCGGTAGCCAGGCAAGGTACCGCAACCTGCTGAAGGATCTGCGAAGCTTTACGAGCTGATAGTTGATCCCGGAACTGTCTGGAAGCGTCCGCAGCGATTGGCGCGAATTGTCCGCTATTTGTCCGGTGCGCGCATTTTCTCGTGCCATCAAATTGCCGAATATGGCTTCATGATCAACCGCCATGGAGCAAAAAATGTCCGGTCATGATACTGTCCTTCTCGTTATCGACGCCCAAGAGTCTTTCAGACAACGCGATTACTGGGATGAAAACCTGGCATCCGCCTACATCGATCGTCAGCAGGCTCTGATCGACGGCGCGGAAGCCGATGGAATACCCATCATCCAGATCTTCCATGTCGATGAAAACGGGCCGTTTTCGGAAGCATCCGGATTCGTCAGCACACTCGCCCCGCTCAGGATCACTCCCAAGGCGACGTTCAGGAAGGGGCGCCACAGCGCCCTGGTCGGTTCCGGTCTCGACGTGTGGCTGACCGAGAACGGCGTCCGTCGTATCCTCGTCTCCGGCATTCGCACGGAACAGTGCTGCGAGACCACCACCCGACACGCCTCCGATCTCGGCTATCAGGTCGACTATGTCGGCGAAGCGACCCTGACCTTCCCGATGACCGACGCAACGGGACGCACTTGGAGCGCAAGGGAAATCCGGGACCGGACCGAACTGGTCCTCTCAGGCCGTTTCGCTCGGATCGCGACCGTCGAACAGGCATTGGCGGGGCGCGAAAAGTCACTCGCCGCATGACGGACGCCGCGCAGCCCTTCGATATCCCGGTCTTCGTCGTCGTGCCGCCGCGCGTGCTGCTGCTCGACGTCGCCGGCCCGATCGAAGTGCTGCGCAAGGCGAACCTCGAACAGCGCACAGTCCGCTTTACCGTCACCTATATCGGCCCATCAGCGACGGTCGGCAGTTCGATCGGTCTTGCCGTTACGGGTGTCGTCGCATTGCCGGAACGCTTGCCCGATAGCGCGCTTGTCGTCATTGCCGGCAGCGCCGACGCCCCGATGGCAAACAGTCGTCCGTGGGACAAACAGGAACGCGCTGACCAGGCTGCCATTATCGCATGGCTGAAGCGCGCCATCCGTCCGGGAATTCGACTGGCTTCGATCTGCTCGGGCGCATTGCTCGCTGCCGAGGCCGGAATGCTCGACGGTCGCGAATGCACCACCCATCACGGCTGTATGGAAGATCTGATCAGGCTCGCGCCCACCGCGCGCGTCCGGGACAACCGGCTCTATGTCGAGGACGGAGACCGCCTCACGAGTGCCGGCATCACCGCCGGCATAGACCTCATGTTGCATATCGTCGCCGAAGCGGTGGGGCATGCCTGCGCGCTTGCGGTGGCGCGATATCTTGTCGTCTATCTCAGGCGCGGCGGCTCGGATCCGCAGCTTTCGCCCTGGCTTGAAGGTCGCAACCATATTCACCCGGTCATTCACCGTGCACAGGATGCGGTGGTCGCCAACCCCACTCAGGACTGGTCGGTGGCGTCCCTCGCCCGCCTCAGCGGCGCCAGCCCGCGCAACCTTTCACGGCTGTTCAACGAGCAGACGGGCATGAGCGTTACGGATTTCGTCAACCGCATGCGCGTGGCTCTTGCCCGCGAGATGCTCTCTGGTTCGCGGCTGGACATGGAGGCCGTCGCGATGCGCGCCGGCTTCGGCTCGGCGCGGCAGCTCCGCCGCGCCTGGAACCGTTTGAATGACGGCCCGCCGAGCGCGGCGCGGGCAAGGCTGCCCGCAGGTTCATAGGCTGCTCACCACCGGTCACCAGATCGCGATGACGGTCGCGGACATATTCTCTCCCAATTTTCACGTTGAAGCGCTTGCCACGACGGGGGATGCATGGATGGAATTCCACGGGCTGCTTACCCATCCGTGACTGAAAGCTAGTTGAAAGCTTCGACGTCATAGGAAGGGGCAGCATCGTGGAGGAGACACGGTCAAAGTGGCGAGACGACGATGCTAGCAAACCACAGGAGGAGATTTCCATGCGTTCTTCACGCAGCCTTTTTCACACCGTCGCTTTTTCGACGCTTCTCGCCGCAGCATCTTTGGCTACCAGCGCCGCACATGCGGCCGATAAGATCACCATCATGGTCGGCGGTTATGAGAAGCAGATCTATCTGCCCGCCAAGCTTGCCGAATCGCTGGGATACTTCAAGGACGAGGGTCTCGACGTCGAACTGCTGAATGAAGCTGCCGGCGTCGATGCCGAAAACCAGCTTCTGGCCGGCGCCGTCCAGGGCGTGGTCGGCTTCTACGACCATTGTGTGGACCTGCAGGCCAAAGGCAAATTCGTCGAATCCATCGTCCAGTTCAGCCAGGCGCCGGGCGAAGTCGAGATGGTTTCGAGCAAGCACCCTGACATCAAGTCGCCGGCCGACTTCAAGGGCAAGAGCCTCGGCGTCACTGGTCTCGGCTCGTCCACGAACTTCCTGACCCTCTTCATGGCCTCGAAGGCCGGCCTGAAGCCCGGCGACGTCGTGACGGTCCCGGTCGGCGCCGGCGGCACCTTCATCGCCGCCATGCAACAGGATCAGATCCAGGCCGGCATGACGACAGAGCCGACGATCTCGCGCATGATCAAGACCGGCGAGGCGAGCGTGCTTGTCGACATGCGCACGGTCGAGTCGACCCGTCAGGCGCTCGGTGGCACCTATCCGGCCGCCTCACTCTACATGGAAGCCTCCTGGGTCGACGCACACAAGGAAGAGGCGCAGAAGCTCGCCAACGCCTTCGTCAAGACGCTGCGCTACATCAACACGCATTCAGCTGCCGAGATCGCGGACAAGATGCCGAAAGACTTCTACGTCGGCGACAAGGACGGTTACATCAAGGCTCTCGACGACGGCAAGGGCATGTTCACACCGGATGGCGTCATGCCGGAAGACGGTCCGAAGACCGTGCTTGCCGTGCTCTCGGAGTTCTCCAAGAACGTCAAGGGCAAGCAGATCGACCTTTCCAAGACCTATACGACGGAGTTCGTCAAGAACGTCAAGTAAGGCGTCGCGTCGCTTCCGGTCCCAACCGGAAGCGGCCTCCCGATCGATCCATGGGCATTGCGTGCACGCGCCCAAAGCACGCCTCAGGTATCATCATGCAACATGACAAGAACCAGATCCCGGCGATCGAGCTGATCAACGTCAGCCGCCGCTTCGTCTCGCCGACCGGCAAGTCCCTTACGGCCTTGCGCGATTTCAACATGACGGTCGCCCGCGGGGAGTTCGTCGCCGTCGTCGGCCCTACCGGCTGCGGTAAATCGACGACGCTCAATCTTGTGACGGGTCTCGCACGCCCGAGCGCCGGTGAAGTCCGGCTGATGGGCGGGCCGATCACCGGCATTGACCCGCGTGTCGGCTTCGCGTTCCAGACCGACGCACTCTTTCCCTGGAAGAACGTGATCGACAACGTCATGGCCGGCCCGCTGTTTCGGGGCAAGTCGCGCACTGAAGCGGAAAAGAGCGCACGCGACTGGCTGGCCCGCGTCGGCCTTTCGAAATTTCTCCATCACTATCCCCACCAGCTTTCTGGCGGTATGCGCAAGCGCGTCTCCCTGGCCCAGACATTCATCAACGAGCCGGAAATCCTGCTGATGGACGAGCCGTTTTCGGCTCTCGACGTGCAGACCCGCACGGTGATGCATGAAGAGCTCTTGAAACTGTGGGCGGAGCGCAAGGCCTCGGTGGTGTTCGTGACCCACGACCTCGAAGAGGCTGTCGCCCTCGCCGACAAGGTCTACGTCCTGACCGCCGGCCCTGCGACGGTAAAGTCGGTCTATACGATCGATCTCCCCCGCCCGCGCGTCGTGTCGGAAATCCGCTACGAGCAGAGCTTCATCGACTATTGCAAGACGATCTGGGAGGACCTGCGCGAGGAGGTCGAGACCAGCTACCGCCGCGCAAGCGAAGCGGCCTGAGGGAGGATATCATGGCACACACCACACTTGAGGCCGGTTCGGCCACCATGTTTCGGCCGGGCACGTCGGACACAGAAATCGAGGCATCGGCGCTGAAGGCAATGCGCCGGCGCAAGACGCTGGTGCGCTTCTGGCAGATCGCCATCCTGGTCTTCGTGATCGGCATGTGGGAGCTGTCTTCCAACATGCAGTGGATCGATCCGTTCTTCTATTCGAGCCCAAGCGGCGTCGTTCAGCGCCTCTACGAATGGGCAACCGAGGGCACCACGGAAGGTTCTCTCTGGTATAATCTATGGGTGACGATGGAGGAGGCCCTGATCGGCTTCTTCGCGGGATCGATCACCGGCGTCTTCGTCGGCATCGGTCTTGGCCGCAACCGCTTCCTGTCGGACATTTTCTCCGTCTACATCAAGGCGATCAACTCGATACCGCGCGTCGTTCTCGCCCCCATCTTCATCATGATCATGGGTCTCGGCCTGCCCTCCAAGGTTGCACTCGCCTTCATCATGGTGTTCTTCGTGGTGTTTGCAAACGCCTTCCAGGGCGTGCGCGAGGCCGACCGCAATATGATCGCCAACGCCCGCATTCTCGGCGCCTCGGATTGGCAGGTCACCCGCACCGTGGTCATCCCATCGGCGATGAGCTGGATCTTCGCCAGTCTGCACGTGTCCTTCGGTTTCGCGATCATCGGCGCAATCGTCGGCGAATTCGTCGGCGCCCGCTTCGGTATCGGCCAGCTCATCTCGATCGCCAAGGGGACGTTCGACGCGGCCGGCATGTTCGCGGCAATCCTCCTCGTCATGGTCGTCACGCTTTTTGCCGAATACATCATGACATTGATCGAGAACCGCCTGGCGAAATGGCGTCCGCAGCAGCACCTCGATACCCAGTGATCAAATCGACCTCCTCCCAAGGCAGATCGAACTGAAGGCCGGGCGCGATGCCCGGCCTTCTTTTCATTTGATGCACTTAGGTCTAAGCGAGCGGCAGCCGCACCGTCACGACGAGCCCACCGCCTTCCGCGTCATCGAGCGAGACTGAACCTCCAGCGCCTTCGACGACCTCCCGAACGATCGCTAGCCCCAGACCACTCCCCTCGGCTTCAGTCCCCATGATCCGGTAGAACCGTTCGAAAACCTGTTCGCGCTCCCCGCTCGGAATACCCGGCCCGTTGTCCTCGACGGTCACGACGGCGTTGCCGTCCGCCTGCCCGACGGCGACGGTCACCCGTCCGTTCGGGCGGGTATAGCGGATCGCATTGTCTATGAGGTTGACCAACATCTCGCGCAGCATCGTCGCGTCGCCGTCGACAATGACCGGGCGGACGGCTTCCAGGCCGACGTCGATGTTGCGCTTGAGCGCCTCTTCAGCATGCGCTTCCAGGATCTCGCGGGCAGCCTTCGTAAGGTCGGTCGCATCGCTCCGGGGGCGCCGGCTTCCGGGCTCGGCCCGCGATAAGGTGAGGAGCTGGCTGGCAAGACGCGAAATCTGTTTCGTGCTGGTGCGAAGGGCGAAAAGCGCCTCGTCGCGGCGAGCAGCATCGGCTTCGCGGGCCGCCACGCTCGCCTGCGTCGAAATCAGCGCCAGGGGGGTTCGCAGTTGATGCGCCGCATTCGATACGAACCGTCGCTGCGCGGCCATCTGGTTCTGGACGCGCTCCATGTAGTCGTTCAGGGCGTGAACGAGCGGCTGCAGCTCGCTCTGCACCATCTCCGGCGGCAGCGGATCGAGACGGTTGCGCCCGCGCTGGCGCAGGGCGTCCCGCAGCCTCAGCGCAGGAGCCAGGCCACGCTGCAGGCCGAGGATGGTCACCAGGCTTGCGACGAAGACGAGCACGAACTGCTTCGAAAAATCTGAGAGCCACAATTGCCTTCGCATCGCATACTGGCTGTTATGCGTAACGGCGACGGTCACGGAGATCGCGCCGTCATCGGGAAGGCCGACGACAGGATGGTCGAGCATCATGACGCGAACATCGGCACCGTGGAACGTGCGATCCTCACCGGTGCGCTGGACGGCCGGCAACGGCAGGTCGGGAAAGCCGCTGACCAGACTGCCCCATGCGGTGATGACCTGATAAGATACACGGTCGCCGAAGCCCGTATCAAACATCTCCAGCGCGGAAGGCGGCACGTCCACCTGAACATTGCCGCCCTCGTCGACACGGACGGCTTCGGCAATGACGCGCGCCGACGCCAGAAGTGTTCGATCCGTCACCAGCTTTGCTGTGGCGTCAGCCGTCCAGAAGCTGTCGTAAAGATTGAAACCGATCGCGCCGAACAGGGTCAGCAGCACCCAGCAGAGCAACTGCACCCTCAGGCTCTGGCTGAGCCGCGCGATCGTCGCGCCCACCTTGGTGACGAGGCTACTGGACATGTCTGAGGAGATAGCCAAGCCCGCGCAACGTGGCAATCTGAACCGAACTGCCCTCGAGCTTCTTTCGCAGCCTGTGGACGTAGATTTCGATGGCGCTCGGATCCGCCTCGTCGTCGAAACCGAACACGCTTTCGGAAAGGGCGGCTTTCGAGACGGTGTTGCCAAGCTTCATGACGAGTTGCTCAAGCACGGCATATTCACGCGGCGTCAGTTGCAGCGGCTCGCCTGCGACGAAAAACTGCCGCGTCCCGCCGGAGAAGCGCAGGTTGCCGACGGTAATCTCGGATGATGCCCGGTCCTGGCCGCGGCGGACCACCGCACGAATCCTCGCTTCGAGCTCGGCGATTTCGAAGGGTTTGGCGAGATAGTCGTCGGCGCCGCTGTCAAGCCCTGCAACACGGCCGTCCAGGCTCGCATTCGCGGTCAAGATGATGACCGGCAGCTTGTTTCCGGACTGCCGCAATCGCTTCAACAGCGTCAATCCGTCAAGCTTGGGCAGCGCCAGGTCGAGGATCATCGCCGAATACTCCGCCACCTTGAGCATATGCTCCGCGTCCTCGCCGTCATGGGCAATGTCGATAGCGTATTGCGCCTGTCGCAGGGCTTTACCCAGCCAGGCCGCCAGATCCTTGTTGTCCTCCACCACAAGCAGTCTCATCTGACCTTCCTAGCACGTGCAAACGGTCTGACAAGCGTGACACAGTTTCCACCGCTGATACCTGGCCTCTGTTCCCGACCGAAGCAGAAGGAGATGGTATCACCTGCGATCGGTCTCCGCGTCGTCAAGACGAACGCTGACAGGAACGGAAGTTTTCAGGCGCCCATGAGCCCTCCCGGAATCGCCTTCGACCGCAACCGGGACGTCCTGGTCTCCAGCACCCGACGCCTCGATTCCCCAGATTTCGATCTGGGTCAGCGCCGGATAGGGCGAGGCGTCCTCGGCCTTGATCAGCCTGTGCAGTTCCACCCATTCGACGATGCAGGGCTCTATCAGAAAGGCTTGAGCGACGCCCGATTTCACCAACGGAAAACAGGAGGTCTTGCCGTTCGAGAAGGTGACGCTGGCCTTTTCCCACCAGGAATCATGCGGAAAGTCGGCCCGGAGATAGAAAACGATCTCGTCGATCCTGACCGGCCGGCCGAATTCCACCGTTAGCGCCGCGTGAGGATCGCGATTGATGCCCCAGCTCGTATAGGGCCAGAAGCCGTGATCATCGTTGGCCTTTTCGCCGTCGATCGCGTTACGCGCGGCAAAGACCGCTTCGCCCCGGGTTTCGACATTGGCGCGCGCATGCGGAAACAGCGTCCGATTGGCGTGATCGTCCCAGGGGTTGAGAGCGAGATTGCGCCGGTGAATGATCTCGTCCGGCCGCGTGCTTCGCGCTGATAGCCGGTGGATATCGCCCCTGAAGGCATTCGGGGAATAGGGCTTGCGTTTGTCGCCGAAGGGCACAGCGAGCGAATAGGCGCATTCCTTCATATAGACCAGGCCGGGTTGGATCGCGCCGTCCAGGGAGAGGAAGACATGTCCGGGCTCGGAGACCTCCACGACCACGCGATCGCCTTCGCGATAGCTCTGGCGATAGACCAGGAACGTCTCGTCCCGGCCTGTGGAACTGGCCAGCACTGCCCCATCGGCATCCACGATCTTCAGCGTCAATTCCATGCTCGTCCTCCCCAGAGCATGATGCCGAAAAGTGTGAGCGATTTTCGGACGACATCATGCTCTAACTCTTTAATTTAGAACAGGATTCAGATTTCAGGCCGACCCGGCCTAAAATCATCCTGTTCTAGACGATCCGCAATCTCAGGAGCCTGCCGGCAAACGGCAGGCGCAGCCGATAGATTTTCTCGGGCCAGGCCGATCTCAGCCGGGCGTCGTCCACGACGATTTCATCAATTTCGATCTCGCCGGTGCCATCGACGAAAATTCTGCCGAGGTCGGCCAGATCGATCCTATCGGGGCCGACAGTCGGCACCACGCATGTCATCAGAGACAGGACCGCCGGCTTGCCCCCGTCATAGGTATCGACGATCTCGACGTGGCGGCCGCGCAGCAGGGAAACGACGCGCCGGTAGCTGTGCAGCTGCGCCTCGGGGGAATAGGCGCCTGATATATCGAGCGATATGCGCGCGTGCTCCTCGTCAAACTCGACCTCGACATCGCGCGCGCCAAAGGCTTCGCCGGCCGACTGCATGACGCCTGCGAATGTCGGCAGGTTGTGGAAAGCCGACTGCATCGTCCATATCTCGTAGCGCCGCGCCGAAAAGGTCTTTGCGGTATAGGTCTCGACGCCGACATCGATCAGGAACGGATGTCCGTTCTTGTAAAGCGTGACACTTCCGACATCGTTATGATTGTGGCCCTCGCCATTGTTGCCGCCCTTGACGGCAAGCGAAAACTGCCGGTCGCGGGCGATGAACAGGCCGATGCCGGGATAGAAGATATCGCGCCCGGATGCAGGAGGTGGCTCGGCGGCGGCGGGGATTGCAGGGCCGACCAGCAGTTCCTGCACGCGATACCAGAGGTTCCATTCCCCGGGCAGGTGCGGATTGTCGGAAGCGGCCCTGTCGGATGCAGCGAACTCAGCCAGCATCTCAGAGCCGACCGCCTGTCCGAACAGGTATTCCCGCGCGCTGCAGGGTTCGACCACCGCGGAGGAATCCGCGAAGTTGAAATAGTAGCGGCCGGCCACATGCATATGGGCAATATATTCGGCCATGTTGCGGATCTTCGGCTGCTGCCAGACCCCGGCGAACAGGCCCGGCGCCACGGCATCCAGGATGGTCAACGCGCCATGCAGGCAGAGTGCGGCGTGGCGGTAGTAGAGCACGCCCTCCTCGCAGGCCCCGTCCTCGGCATAGTCCTTCAGGAAGGCGTCGAGGCTGCCGAGCGCCTTTCTGACGACGGCGTGACGCGTGGGCTGATCGGTTTTCAGGGAGAAGACCGTCAACAGGACGTTCTGGCTTATCCACGCCGTCCAGTTGTTCATCCGCTCCTGACCGCGGCCCATCCACCAGAAATGCCGGCCGAGATAGGGCGAAAGGATGCGGGTTTCGATCTCGCGTTCCACGCGTGCCGTAATCTCGGGGCTGATGCCGTCGAGCTCGTCGCGAAGCAATGCAACGATGGTGGCAAGCAGCGCCGCCGTTTCGGCGGCGAAGAGATCGACGACAGGCTGCGAATTGTCGGGAAGCGGCAGGCGCGCGCCGCTTCGTTCATAGGCGTTATGCGCCGGAAGCTGCCACCCGCTCTCCTCCGCAATCAGGAAGATGCCGTCGACGACCTTCGGCAGGAACCGCGCCTTGCCTTCGATGAGTTCGCCGAGCACCAGATTGTTGAGCATCCGCCGCCGCGTGAAATAAAGCTCCTCGAAGCGCGCGCGGTTGCCCGTTGCGGTGAACTCCCGGTAATCCGAAGCCGCAATCAGCGGCAAGGCGCGCGCAAGCGTCTCTTCGGCCTCGCGAATGATCAGATCCCGTACCGCTTGCGGCACAGCGCTCCATCTGGCGCGATCGGAGCAGACCGCCCCGGGCGTGAAATCGCCCAGCACATCCGGCAGCTCCCCTGAAATCTCGCTGAGCATGTCTCTCCCCGTACCGGAAAAGCATCGATGGGCGTTTGGTCTGCATGCTCACCTATCATATGTATTTTGCGCTTTCCATAAAATTCGTATGACCTATTCAGAACTTGTTTGACCAATACCGGATATGTGCTATGTCGTTGCTGGAGGAAGAGGAGGCATCGGTGTCCCTATCGAATTCGGTCATCGCGACGGATGGCGCCATGGCAACCTCCGGTCGGAAGGTCGCGGTCCTGTCCAAGCGCCAGCGCAGGATCCGCAACGCGCTCGTCGCCTATTCCTTCATCGCGCCGAACTTCATCGGCTTTGCCGTCTTCACGCTCGGCCCGATCCTGTTCGCCTTCGTGCTTGCCTTCATGCATTGGGACGGTTCGAATGCGATCACCTTCGCCGGCCTCGACAATTTCTGGCGGCTCTTCGATGACAAGGCTTTTATCGCGGCGTTCTGGAACACGGTCATCTATACGGTCGCTTCCGTGCCGGCGACGCTCATATGCGCGCTTGGCCTTGCCGTACTTCTCAACCAGAAGATCGCGGGGCGCGATTTCTTCCGCACAGCGATGTTCTTCCCCTATGTCGCCTCGCTGGTGGCCGTCGCGGTCGTCTGGAACATGATCTTCAATCCCGAGATGGGACCGGTGAACATGATCCTCTACACGCTCGGCCTCGATCCCAAGAACATGCCGGGATGGGCGGCCGATCGCCACTGGGCGATGGTGACGGTGATCCTCTTCGGCATCTGGAAGAACATGGGTTATTACATGGTCATCTATCTGGCCGGCCTGCAGGGCATCAATTCGGAGCTCTATGAGGCCGCCGATCTCGATGGCGCCAATTCCTGGCAGAAGTTCATCCATGTCACGGTGCCGCAGCTCGGGCCGACGACCTTCTTCGTCACCGTCATGCTGACGATCCAGTCCTTCAAGGTGTTCGACCAGATCTACATGATCACCCAGGGCGGACCCGGCACCTCGACGCTCGTCCTCGTCTACCACATCTACAACGAGGCCTTCATTTCCTGGGATCTCGGCTATTCCAGCATGGTTGCGCTCGTTCTGTTCTTCCTCGTGCTCGCCGTCACCGTCTTCCAGTTCCGGCGCCAGAGGGAGGATGGTGAATGAGGATCGCAGGACGCAAGGTGACCCTCAAATCGGTCGCGATCTACGCCATCGTCATCGCCGTCACGCTCATCATGCTGATGCCCTTCGCCTGGATGCTCTCGGCATCCCTGAAGCTCAGCCGCGACGTCTTCGCCTTCCCGATCGAGTGGATACCGTCCGAGCCGCAATGGCATAACTACGTCGATATCTGGACGAAGATCCCGCTTGCGCTCTTCATCTACAACACCTCGAAGCTGACGATCATCGTCACGCTGCTGCAACTTTTGACCTCCAGCTTTGCCGCCTACGCCTTCGCCAAGCTGAATTTCCCCTACAAGAACACCCTGTTCCTCGGCTACATCGCCACCATCGCCATGCCCTGGCAGGTCTATATGGTGCCGCAATTCCTGCTGATGCGCGAATTCGGCCTCAACAACACCCATCTGGCACTGATCTGCCTGCAGGCTTTCACCGCCTTCGGCGTCTTCCTGATGCGGCAGTTCTACATGTCGATCCCGACCGAGCTCTGCGAGGCGGCCCGCATCGACGGCATGAACGAGTACCAGATCTGGGCGCGCATCATGCTGCCGCTGTCGAAGCCCGCGCTCTCGACACTGACGATCTTCACCTTCGTCACCACCTGGAACGATTTTCTCGGGCCGATGATCTACCTGACCAAGACCGAGCTGAAGACCGTCCAGATCGGCCTTCGCATGTTCATCTCGCAATATTCGGCCGAATACGGGCTCATCATGGCGGCCTCTGTCGTCGCCCTCATTCCGGTTCTCGTCGTCTTCCTCTCTCTCCAGCGCTTCTTCGTCGAGGGTATCGCCTCGACCGGACTGAAGGGTTAAATCCATGAACGCCGTCTCGTCCGTCGCCCCGCAGCCGATCACCGACCAGGAGGTCAAAGCCGCGCTCGATCTTGCCGTCGGGCAGATCAGGCGCAACCTTCCCGCCTTCACCCATGCCTCGCAGAACCATTCAAGCGTCGGAAATTTCTATCCCGCGGTGGCGAACGACCAATGGACCGCGGGTTTCTGGCCCGGAGAGCTGTGGCTCGCTTTCGAGCACAGCGGCGAGGCGGTTTTCCGCGATGCCGCGCAGATCCAGGTCCAATCGTTCCTGCATCGGATCGTGAACCGCATCGAGACGGATCATCACGACATGGGCTTTCTCTATTCGCCCTCCTGCATCGCCGCCTGGAAGCTTGTCGGAGATGAGGATGGCCGCAGGGCCGCCATCCTGGCAGCCGACCAGTTGATCGAGCGTTTCCAACCCGTCGGCCAGTTCATCCAGGCCTGGGGCCGCAAGGGGGTGGCGGAAGAATACCGCTACATCATCGACTGCTTGCTGAACCTGCCGCTTCTCTACTGGGCGAGCCGCGAGACCGGCGATCCGAAATATCGCGAGATCGCTCTCATTCACGCCCGCACCACGCTCGCCAATTCGGTTCGGCCGGACGATTCCACCTATCACACCTTCTACATGGACCCGGTCACGGGAGCGCCGGTGCGCGGCGCCACCAAGCAAGGTTACAGGGACGACAGCGCCTGGGCGCGCGGACAGGCCTGGGCCATCTCGGGAATGGCGCTCTCCTATCGCTATGAGCGGATCGAGGAATACCGCCAAACCTTCGACCGGCTGCTCGCCTTCTATCTCAACCGGCTGCCGGCCGACATGGTGCCCTATTGGGATCTCGTCTTTTCGGACGGCGACGGCGAGCCGCGCGACAGCTCGTCGGCGTCGATCACCGCCTGCGGCCTTCTGGAAATGGCCGATCTCGTCGAGCCGGAACCGGCCGCACGCTATCGCACCCTGGCGCGCCGCATGATGAAGAGCCTTGCCGATCACTACGCGGTCAAGGACCCAGCCGTCTCCAACGGCCTGGTGCTGCACGCCACCTATTCGAAGAAATCGCCGTTCAACACCTGCCGCGGCGAGGGTGTCGATGAATGCGTCTCCTGGGGAGATTATTATTACATGGAAGCTTTGACGCGCCTTTCGCGCAGCTGGTCTTCCTATTGGTGAATTCAGGAGGACCCGATGGCCAGCATTTCGCTTAAAGAGCTGAACAAATCCTACGGCGCGCTCACCGTCGTCCACGACATCGACCTCGAAATCGCTGACAAGGAATTCATCATCCTGGTCGGCCCCTCCGGCTGCGGTAAATCGACGACGCTGCGGATGATCGCCGGCCTCGAGGAGATATCGGGAGGAGAGCTCAAGATCGGCGGCGACGTCATGAACGACGTTCCCTCCAAGGATCGGGATATCGCCATGGTTTTCCAGAACTATGCGCTGTACCCGCATATGACCGTCTACAAGAACATGGCTTTCGGTCTGCAGCTGAGGAAGGTGTCGCGCGACTTCATCGATGCCCAGGTGCAGGACGCCGCCAGGATCCTCGACATCTCTCATCTCCTGAACCGCAAGCCGAAGGCGCTTTCGGGCGGGCAGCGCCAGCGCGTCGCGCTCGGCCGTGCGATGGTGCGCAATCCGGCGGTCTTCCTTCTCGACGAGCCGCTTTCCAATCTCGATGCCAAACTGCGCGGCACGATGCGTTCGGAAATCACCAAGCTGCACAAGCGCCTCAACGCCACCTTCATCTACGTCACCCACGACCAGGTGGAGGCCATGACCATGGCGGACCGGATCGTCGTCATGAAGGACGGGCACATCCAGCAGGTGGATACGCCGCAGAACCTCTACGACCGTCCCGTCAACATGTTCGTCGCCGGCTTCATCGGCGCGCCGCAGATGAACATGCTGCCCTCGACCATTTTGCGCCGGGACGACGGCTATATCGCCGTCTTCGACGGCCGGGAACTGCCGCTGCCTGCCCATTTCGACAAGGGCAGGATCGCCCCCTACGAGGGCCGCGAACTGGTGCTTGGCATCCGTCCGGAGAATTTCCACGAGCTGCCGCCGGCCGACATCGCACCGGAGAACCTGGCGCCCCTCAAGGCGGTCGTCGAACTGGCCGAGCCCATGGGCTCGGAAGTGCATCTGAACATGGTGGCAGGCGGGCGCAATCTCATCGCCCGCGTCTCGCCGCGCTACCGGCCTGATATCGGCGAGGAGGCGACGCTGGTCGCCGATATGACCAATGCGCAGCTGTTCGACAAGGAAACGGAACGCTCGATTCTATACTGAGGCGCCTGCGGGAGACGGCTATGCAGTGGTTGCGGGACATGTGGACGAGGGAGGGACCGGGCATTGCGAAGGATGCGCCGAAGAGGACCGGCCTTGCTCTGTTCGCCGAGATCCTCGTCCGCGAATGGTGGGAGATGGTCAAGCTGAACATCCTCTTCATCCTGGCCGGCCTCTTCGTCGTGACGCTGCCGGCAGCCCTCGCCGCCATGGCCCGGGTCTCGGTCGCCTTGGTGGAAGATCGCAACACCTATCTGCTGCGGGACTTCACGGAAGCCTTTCTGCGCTACTTCTGGCGCGCCACCGCCTGGGGCCTGGCGTTGAGCGGCGCGCTTGCAATCGGTATCCATGCGATTGTCACCTATGCCGCCGGCGCACGCGACAATCTGTTGCTGAGCGCACCACTGACGATCGCCCTCGTCGCCACCGCTTTCATCGCGGTCCTCGCCTGCCATCTCATCGTTCTCATGGTGATGCGCGATCTGCCGGCTTCTAGGCTGCTGCGCCTCGCCGCGCTCGCCTCGGTCATCCGCCCGCTCCCGGCGCTAGCCGCGCTCGCCTTCGCCGCCAGCCTGTGGCTGGCGCATATCCTCTTCTATCCGGTTTCGGTGTTCATGCCGGCAACCTTCAATTTTTCACTCGGAATGTTCGCCGTCGCATTCGGCGTCCATCGGGCGGCGGTGACGGTTCTAGACCTGCCAAACGCAACGCAGCCGCACCGCGAACCGCATATACGAGACGCTTCATAAAACAACTGATCCAGAGATGATCCAGGGAAGGAGAACGGGAATGTATTTGGATAAATTCGGGAGGACGATGAGACTTGCCTTGGCAGGTTTCACCTTGGCCGCAACGACGGCCGGCGCAGCGCTTGCCGAGGACGCCGTGACGCTCAAATGGGCTTTGTGGGACTGGGACAAGACCGCCTATTACAAGCCGTTGATCGAGGCCTATCAGGCCAAACACCCCAACGTGAAGTTCGAGCCGATGGACCTCGGCTCGCAGGACTATCAGCAGATGATCTCGACGCAGCTGACCGGCGGCTCCAAGGATATCGACATCGTCACCATCAAGGACGTGCCGGGCTACACCAACCTGGTGCGCGCCGGCAACATCGCCGATCTCAGCAGCTTCGTGAAGGATCAGAAGATCGACCCGGCTCCCTATGGCGGCCTGATCGAGGAACTGACCATCGACGGCAAGGTCTATTCGCTGCCGTTCCGCTCCGACTTCTGGATCGTCTATTACAATAAAGACATATTCGACAAAGCAGGCGTCCCCTACCCTACCAATGACATGACCTGGGCGCAATTCGACGCGACTGCCGAGAAGCTTACCGGCGGCATGGGCACCAACAAGACCTACGGCGCGCTCCTGCATACCTGGCGGTCGACCGTTCAGCTGCCCGGCGTCCTCGACGGAAAACACACGCTGGTCGACGGCGACTACGACTTCCTCAAGCCCTGGTACGATAGGGCGCTCACCCTGCAGAAGGATGGGGCGATTCCCTCCTACGCCTTCCTGAAGACGTCAAACACGCATTATTCGGCGCTCTTCTTCAACGGCACGATCGGCATGCTGCCGATGGGAACCTGGTTCGTCGGCACCCAGATCACCAAGGTGAAATCGGGTGAATCGAAGAGCAAGAACTGGGGCATCGTCAAGTTCCCGCATCCCGACGGCGTCGCGGCCGGGACAACGGCCGCGCAGATCTCCGGGCTGGCGGTCAACGCCAATTCCGACCACAAGGATGCAGCTCTCGATTTCATCAAGTTCGTCACCGGTCCTGAGGGCGCTGATGTCATCGCGTCGACGGGCACCTTCCCCGCGCTCAAGACGGATGACGTCAGCGCCAAGATCGCGGCAACGCCGGGCTTTCCTGAGGATGCGGCCAGCAAGGAGGCGCTGAAGCCGTTGAAAACCTACCTTGAGATGGCGGTCAACCCAAACGCCGCCAAGATCGAGGTGGTGCTCAACCGTGTGCATGACGCGATCATGACCGACAACACCACCGTCGACGACGGGTTGAAGGAAATGACCGAAGGCGTGAAGGCCATCAAGTAGGCCCACGAGATATCGACGGCCGCGGGTTACCATCCGCCCGCGGCCGATCGGGTTTTTCATGAATTTCGAGCTGACAATGATATATGATCCCGCCCGGGCCAATCCGCTTTTCGGCAATCCCCTGAAGACACGCGACGACCTCTCCAAGGCCGTCATCGATCTGTTCGAACCGCTGCTGCCGTATTTTTCCGAAGGCGGCGCTCGTGTGCGCCTCGGTGCAGCCGGCGCGATCTTCGACCGGGCAGCGGCGGAACTGGAAGGATTTGCGCGGCCGCTCTGGGGAATTGTTCCGCTCGCTGCCGGCGGCGGTGCGTTCCCGCATTGGGAGCTCTATCGGCGCGGGCTCGCAAACGGCACCAATCCTGCTCATCCCGAATATTGGGGCGATCTTACCGACCGCAATCAGCGGCTGGTCGAGCTCGCCGCCGTCGGCTTCGCCCTGGCGCTTGTCCCCGAGCATATCTGGGAACCGCTTGACGACAGCGATAAGAAGACGGTCGCTGCCTATCTTCTCAGAGCGCGCGAGCTGGAATTCATCGACAACAACTGGAAATTCTTTCGTGTGCTCATCGATCTCGGGCTGGAACGCGTAAGCGTGGCGTTCGATCACCGGAAAACCCTCGCCTATCTCGAAGAACTGGAAGCTTTCGACCTCGGGGAAGGCTGGTATCGCGACGGACCGGTCCGGCGGGTCGATCATTACATTCCCTTCGCCATGCATTTCTACGGCCTGATCTATGCGGTGCTGGCGCGAGGCGACGAGGCGCGCAAGGACCGCTTCCGGCGTCGCGCCCAGACCTTTGCCGGGGATATCCGCCACTGGTTCGGCCCCGATGGCGCGGCACTTGCCTTCGGCCGCAGCCAGACCTACCGCTTCGCGGCGGGCGGCTTTTGGGGCGCGCTTGCCTTTGCCGGCGTCGAAGCGCTGCCCTGGGCTGAGATCAAGGGCTATTACATGCGCCATATCCGCTGGTGGTCGGCGATGCCGATTGCCGAGCGCGACGGCGTTCTCTCCGTCGGCTACGGCTATCCGAACCTCTTCATGAGCGAGAGCTACAATTCTCCCGGGTCACCCTATTGGGCGCTGAAATTCTTCCTGCCGCTCGCTCTTGCGGGGGATCATCCGTTCTGGACCGCCGAGGAGGCGCCGCAGCCGGAATTTCCGGAGCCGGTCGCTTTGACGCCGGCGGGAATGGTCGCCATGCACACGCCGGGAAACGTGGTTGTGCTCTCCTCGGGGCAGCAGCACGACAAGATGCTCGGCGCAAACGAGAAATATTCGAAATTCGTCTATTCCACGCGCTACGCTTTCAACATCGAAGCCGACGACCGGAATTTCTCCGCCGCAAGCTTCGACGGCATGATCGGTCTCTCAGACGACGGCGTCCATTTCCGCATGCGGGAAACCCTCGAAGAGGCGTTGATAACAGGCGACCTGCTCTATTCGCGCTGGCGCCCCTGGAACGACGTCACCATCGAAACCTGGCTGCTTCCCGAAAACCCGTGGCACATCCGCCTACACCGCATCGCTACGCCGCGCGCCCTCAGCACCATCGAAGGCGGCTTTGCGATCGAACGCGCGGATTTCAATGCCGACCGCTCCGATGCAAGGGATGGCCGGGCTGTCTGGTACGGGCAGACCGACGTCAGCGCTATCGTGGATCTATCGCCCAATCCGAGGGCCGGCCATGCGATGAGCCCGATCCCAAACACCAACCTCATCCACGCCAAGACCCTGCTGCCGCAGCTGCGCGGCGAAATCGGCCCCGGAACCATCGTGCTCGCAACTGCGGCAATGGCCCTGCCCAGTCGCGAGAATTGGGCAAATGCGCTCGATAACCCGCCCGCCAACCCCCGCCTCGACGAGGTGGAGCGGCTCTTTCGAGAGAAAGGCGCGGGGGTGCCGGCATTCGCTCTCGGGACGTAGCTCGGAGGCACTGGCTTCCGGGTTTCAACCGCGAGCCGGACGGTTGATTATCGGGCGGTCAACTCGGAACGATATGCTTCGGCAATGCGCTGCGCCAACTGTGCCATTTGATCGTCAGGTATCTGCAGAACCCCGTACTCCGCCATCAGCGCGTGGTATTGCTGCTCTTCAAGAGGCACACCAGAGGGTAAGGGAACGACATGAAAATGCAGGTGGCTATTGGCTTGCTGGCTGCCGAGCGAAAGCACATAAATTCGTTCGGCGTCGAACACGCTTTTGAGCGCGCGAGACAAAATATGCACATTCTCCTGTAGTCGAAGATATTCATCGGTCGACATGTCTCGCGCCAGATCCTCGAGGTGCTCCCTCGGACAGACAAGGCAATAGCCGGGCAGAGTGGGATACTTGCTCAGGAAGATGATCGTCTCGTCGTCTTCAAAAACGCGATGATGAAAGAAGTCGGGGTCATTCCTGACCAATCCGCAGATAAAGCATGACCTTGTTCCGATGTCGTGCACATAGGCCCTGAGATCAAATGGTCGGCGTTCGTTCATCCTGAACCTCCGTCGTCTCTCGCGCGGCGGTCGCGGACGCCTGAACTATTGCGAAAGCCATTGCCGGAAAAATAACACGCGCCAAAACCGGTGGCCAACCGTAATATTTTCGGATTACTCCAAATAATTATATTTATATCTTCGGTAGAAATAGCAAAACACCCCCTCATCGCAATATTGTTGAACTAAAGTTTAGCAAAGCGTAGTGATGTACTGGCCTTTCATTTTTCAAGGCCAGAGGAGGATGCAATGCCTACCATAATGGTCCATCACAATGTCAAAGACACGAAGCACTGGCTCGCTTCACCCATCCGCAAGCAGGTATTGGAACCGATTGGCGTCACGAACATTCGCACGTTTACAGACCCTCAAACGTCTAATCGCGTTGGTTTGGTCATGGACGTTGCTGATATGGAAAAGTTGATGGCCTTCATGCAGACCAAGGCAGCGGCCGATGCGATGGCGAATGATGGTGTCTTGCCCGAGACCATGGTGTTCCTCGTGCAATCGTAAAACGCCTCTCAACCAAACCTGGAAATGCAACGCGGGAGGATGATATGACGACGTTATTCGTAAGGCACGAGGTCTCCGATTACGCCGCCTGGCGCAAGATATATGATGCGTTTTCGCCGGTGCAGAAGGCCAATGGGGTGACGGCGCAAGCCGTTTATCGAGCCATCGACAATCCGAACGATATTACCGTCACCCACGAGTTTGCCACGCTTGAAGCGGCGCAAACGTTCAGCAAGCTGGACGAGCTGAAGACGGCGATGCGCACGGGAGGCGTGCTCGGCGCGCCGACCGTGTGGTTTACCAACAAAGCATGAAATAGAGCCAACGACCTCCGCCGCTGCAAGCGGAGGCCAGGTTGCAGTCGCGCTCGGCACATGACATGGAAGCCGAGCAGTGCGCTCTTGCGCCGATTGCCAACCTTGGTGGCAGTTGCAGGCGAACTGCGCAAATTTGTCCGAACTCCTATTGTCCGTTCCTGATGTCGCGCAGAAGATCCAGGCCGCGCTGGTATTTTTCCGTTTTCTTGCCAGCTTGTTCGGCCTGCCGGAGATTATCTTCGAGATCGGCCCGTTTGACGGGCAAGGCCAGCGGGTTTGATGCCGCACGTCTGACGAAGTCGTCATCCGGCTCGTCCGGCCGCCTTGTCAGAGCATTCACCGCCGAGATGATCGCCGGCGGAAAGCCTTCTTCCCTCAGCCTGTCGAGCGTCCAGCCGCTTCCCTTCTCGACGACGTCATGAAGATAGGCGACCGTTCGCGTCTCGTCACCGGAAACCAGAAGGGCTACCCGCTGGCAGTGCTCGAAGAACGGCCGGCCGGTTTTGTCCGCCTTACCTTCATGGGCCGTAAGAGCAATCTGGATGGCATGGTCGAGATGCTGCATGGCGATCACGGTCCCTCGGTCTTCCTGATCTTCCGTCGGGAAGGCTTTTCGCCCGTCGTCATCTCGATGCCAGGGACGGGAGCCACGGCGGCCTGGACAGGCCTCGCCGGCCGCCGATCGAGATCGCCGCTCTCACCGGCGCCTTGAAGCAGCGCTGCATCATCCCTATCGTCTTCATCGAGCAGGTTCTGCAGCGTCTCATGCTCATCCTCGCCGGCAAGTTCGTCGCAGGCTTGAAGCCAATGGCGCTCGTCGGCGCCATCCGGGCGGCCCTCGGCCTCCCAGATCTCGTAGGCACGGCGACGGATCTGCTCGTGCTTGTCTATAGCCATGATCGCCTCCAAGGGCATTTGATGAGCCATCCGAGGAACGGGCCCAGTCGCTTTCACGGCGTGTTGACGGTTGGAAGAAAATCCTCCACCTGTTTGCGCTTGCCCTTCGAAAGCGTCTCCACCCGTTCCTTCCAGAACCGCTCGGCCTCGGGTGGATCCTCATCCCATTGGCGAACATCGGTGATGTTGTCGTCGATCATGGACCGACGGTGGCCGCCAAGGCTGAGATATTCTTTCGCAAGCTTCAGGCTTGGGGTTTCAGTGCCGCTATCGCGATCTGATGTCGAACTCACGTTGCGCCGGGCATTTTCCAATGCTCGCTTGCGATCGGTCTCGGCTCGCTCCGTATCGGCGGAACGAGCGTCATCTGTCCCGCTCTCGGGCGGCACGTTGGATCTGGAAGTCATCATGGATCACCTCTCGATGTTGTGATCCAATAACCTTTGCAAGCAGTGAGAGTTCCGCGTGGGTTGCGATTGATTTGAGCGGGCGATCGAGCCGCACCGTCCGGGCGGCAATCAATGAACGGCCATACTCACCATTCGATAGGGGTGCACGGCCTCGAATTGCGAGATCATCGCCGTCGCCTGCTGAAATACGAGCTCGGCATTTTCTGGATCGTCACGGGCGAGTTCATCGGCATTGACGCGGATCGCTTCAGCCATGTTGTTGGAAAGCGTCGCGAAATGCGTATTGCCTTCGACGTAGGCCTCACGCGCCGTGTCCTCCAGCGTTCTAGCGATATCGACGAGGATTTCCTCGCGTTCTTCGATACTGAGGTCTTTGATTATGTTGGTCTTCTCTTCCATGTCACTCACTCCAAAAGACGTGGGACGCTGCTCGAGCTCATTAAGCCTCGATCATCAAAGAGTTGGGAACGCCGAAATCCGGATTCAAGTTCAGTATAGCTCGAACTCGCCTCCGGTACGGCGCCATCGCCTTCATCATTCGAACGCGGGAGCCGATTTTCTGTTCCCTGCCAGGCGTTGGCACTCACGGGCAGGGAGTGCTAATTTTTCTTTCATCCCTCTTGAATTGCAAAGCCGTCGAACCAAATCATTCTCGCACGGCTCGCGGCTCGCGCGCTGCGCACCCGCCCGGATTGGTCATCCGGTCCGGCTAGGGAACAACGTCATCATTGTTTGTCGATGGAGGAAGACATGTCGTTCCGACCGCTTCATGACCGCATTCTCGTCCGCCGGGTCGATTCAGAGGAAAAGACCAAGGGCGGCATCATCATTCCCGATACCGCCAAGGAGAAACCGCAGGAAGGCGAGGTCATCGCCGTCGGCCCCGGCGCACGCAACGACGCCGGCCAGATACAGGCGCTCGACGTCAAGGCCGGCGATCGCATCCTATTCGGCAAATGGTCCGGTACCGAGATCAAGATCAACGGCGAAGACCTGCTGATCATGAAGGAAAGCGACGTGATGGGCATCATCGAAGCCCAGGGCGAAAAGAAGCAGGCCGCATGAGATCCCTGCGGACATCAGTCAATGCAGGGCAGGAGCGCATCAGCTTTTCATGGAAACGCAGAACCGCTCCAAGCTTTTATTTCTGACGCAATTCCGAACGGAAAAACCGCTACGCACTTTTCCTGGAATTGCTCTGGCTGCCTATGAAGGAGTGAGGACATGGCTGCTAAAGAAATCAAATTCAGCACCGAAGCCCGCGAGAAGATGTTGCGTGGCGTCGACATCCTGGCCAACGCCGTGAAGGCGACCCTCGGCCCGAAGGGCCGCAACGTCGTGATCGACAAGTCGTTCGGCGCCCCGCGCATCACCAAGGACGGGGTTTCGGTCGCCAAGGAAATCGAACTCGAAGACAAGTTCGAGAATATGGGCGCCCAGATGGTCCGCGAAGTTGCTTCGAAGACCAGCGACATTGCCGGCGACGGCACCACCACCGCAACGGTGCTGGCCCAGGCGATCGTCAAGGAGGGCGCCAAGGCAGTTACCTCAGGGATGAACCCGATGGACCTGAAACGCGGCATCGATCTTGCGGTCGCCGCCATCGTCGCGGAACTGAAGGCCAATGCCCGCAAGATCTCAAACAATTCCGAAATCGCCCAGGTCGGCACGATCTCCGCCAATGGCGATGCCGAAATCGGCCGCTTTTTGGCGGAAGCCATGGAAAAGGTCGGCAATGATGGCGTCATCACCGTCGAAGAAGCCAAGACCGCCGAAACCGAACTCGAAGTTGTCGAAGGCATGCAGTTCGATCGCGGCTATCTCAGCCCCTACTTCGTGACTAATGCCGACAAGATGCGGGTGGAGTTCGAAGACCCTTATATCCTCATCCACGAGAAGAAGCTCTCGAACCTGCAGTCGATGCTGCCGGTTCTCGAAGCCGTCGTCCAGTCCAGCAAGCCGCTGCTCATCATCGCTGAAGATGTCGAAGGCGAAGCCCTGGCAACCCTCGTTGTCAACAAGCTGCGCGGTGGCCTCAAGATCGCTGCCGTCAAGGCGCCCGGCTTCGGCGACCGCCGCAAGGCCATGCTCGAAGACATCGCCATCCTGACCGCCGGCACCGTCATCTCCGAAGATCTCGGCATCAAGCTTGAATCCGTCACGCTCGACATGCTCGGCCGAGCCAAGAAGGTGTCGATCGAGAAGGAGAACACCACAATCGTCGACGGTTCGGGCGCCAAGTCCGACATCGAAGGTCGTGTGGCCCAGATCAAGGCCCAGATCGAAGAGACCACATCCGACTATGACCGCGAGAAGCTGCAGGAACGTCTTGCCAAGCTCGCTGGCGGCGTTGCCGTCATCCGCGTCGGCGGCTCGACGGAAGTCGAAGTGAAGGAGAAGAAGGATCGCGTCGACGACGCGCTTCACGCAACCCGCGCGGCGGTCGAGGAAGGCATTCTGCCGGGCGGCGGTGTGGCGCTGCTGCGCGCCGTCAAGGCGCTCGACGCCGTCAAGACCGCCAATGGTGACCAGCGCGTCGGTGTCGACATCGTTCGCCGCGCGGTCGAGGCGCCGGCTCGCCAGATCGCCGAAAACGCCGGAGCGGAAGGCTCGGTCATTGTCGGCAAGCTGCGCGAGAAAAGCGAGTTCTCCTACGGATGGAACGCTCAGACGGGCGAATATGGCGACCTTTATGCACAGGGCGTCATCGATCCGGCCAAGGTGGTTCGCACCGCGCTGCAGGATGCGGCCTCCATCGCCGGCCTCCTCGTCACGACGGAAGCCATGATCGCCGAGAAGCCCAAGAAGGACGCGCCGCCGCCAATGCCCGCCGGCCCCGGCATGGACTTCTAAGGCGTTTGCCGGCCCGCCGGCCTCGCCGGGCGGGCCTCATCCGAGGGAATAGAGATGGTTCAAACGATCAAAAACCGATCGCAGGTGCCGCTGGACTCCCGCGATCTTGAAACCTGCCAGCGCGTCTTCGACAGGCTCAGCGCCGATTACGGGGTGGCAAGGGACAGCGACGAAGCCGAACGAATGGCGAGCATCGTCATCGAGCTCTACCGACAGGGCGTGCGCGACCCCGATCACCTGCAGTCGATGGTCGAGGCGGCCCGCGGCCTCTTCGAAGCGAGCGAGCGCCCGCCTACTGCTCAGGGAATTTGACCATGCTGCCGCCGCCGGTCGCCTGGTCCGTCGGGAAGACCTCTATCCTGGCGACGTCGACGAAGACGGGAAGCTCGATGGCGTTCGAGATGATCGAGGCGATGTGGGAAGGCTGGATCGGACGGTAGCCGTCATAAAGCAGGGTCCGCGCCTGGTTGCCCGCTATTGCGGTTCGATAAAGCTCCGTCTGAACACGGCCCGGCACCACCTCGGTCACTCGAACCGAGGTCCCGAGCAGGTCGCAGCGCAGATTGTCGCAAAACAGGCTGAGCCCGGCCTTCGACGGGCCGTAGGCCGCCATGTTCGGATAGGGTGCCTGGCCGCCGCTCGAACCGATATAGATCAGGTGGCCGCGCTTTCGCTCGACCATAGCAGGCAGGAATGCGCGGGTCAGATGCATCGGGGCTTTGAGATTGATGTCGATCATGGCATCGATCTCGGACGGTTCGATCTCGCTGAATGTCGCCCGTGTCGAGAGAATGCCGGCATTGTTGACCAGGATGTCGACGTCTGTTCCGTGAAGCTGCTTGACGATTTCGGCGGTATCGCGCACATCGGCACGGACCGGCTTCGCCCCGCTTTCTCGCGCCAGTTCCTCGAGCGCCTCTGCGTTTCGGCCAACGGCATAAACCGTCAGCCCCATCTCGCGTAGTTTGCCGACGGTGGCGCGACCGATGCCGCTCGTCGCACCGGTGACAAGGGCGACCTGATAGGGCAGCGGCTCAGACATAGATATAGCCTCCGCTGACGACGACATTTTCGCCGGTGGCATAGGTGTTGCGGCTCGATGCCATCATGACGATCCACTCCGCCATTTCGACCGGCTCGGCCGCGCGGCCAAGCGCGCTGGCCTTGGCCAGCTCCGGAAGAAATCCCAGCTCCCGGGCGCGATCCGTCGCAAAACCGGCAGGAGCGACGGAATTGACAAGGATCTGGTCCTTGGCGCATTCCTGGGCAAAGGATTTCGTCAGACTGACGACAGCCGCCTTGGTTGCGGCGTAATGCGCATTCTGGGGATGAGCCTTGAAAGCATCGACCGAGGTCACGTTGACAATCCGCCCGGTAACCGCAGGCGCGTTCACGTGCTGGCGCATATGAAGAACGGCGGCCACCATCATATGATAGGTACCCTTCACGTTGATCGCATTTTCGAGGTCCCATTCCTCGTCGGTGATCTCGAGAATAGGGCGTCTCGGATAGATGGCGGCGCTGTTGACGAGCACGTGGATCCGACCGAGCTTGCCGGCGATCTCGTTGAACCCGCGATGAGCCGTTTCCGCCCGGGAAATGTCGGCAACCGCCGTTGCCACCTCGGCGCCGAGAGCGCGAAGCGCCGCGGCCGAGACATCGAGCAGTTGCTCATTGCGATCGATGAGCCCAATCCTGGTCGCCCCATGCGAGATCATCAGCTTGGCCGTCGTCAATCCGAGCCCGGAAGCGCCGCCGACGATGATTGCGGTCTGGTTCTTCAAAGTTCCACCTCAGTATTTTCAGTTACGCCGCTAGTATTGTATGTTATCACTTATATGCCAACTTCGACAAAGCTCAAGTGCATTCTGAAGGTCTCGAAATGATTCCACGCCTCCGGCCGAACGGTTCAATCCCCCTTCCCGCTGTGGGATTCTTCCAGCGGCTCATCGAGGCAGGGTTCGATGGCGACATCGAAACCGGTGCGGCGAGCCGGACCGTTTTTTCGACCGACAATTCCATCTATCAGATCGAGCCGACCGGTATCCTCTTCCCCAAGGGCATCGAAGACCTGCAGATTACGGCGGCCGTGCTGTCGGAACCGGCCTTTCGCGGGATCACTGTCGCCCCGCGCGGCGGCGGAACCGGCACGAACGGTCAATCCCTCACGTCGGGCATCGTCGTCGACTGCTCGCGACATATGAATTCCATTCTCGAGATCGACCCGATCAGGAGAATTGCGCGGGTCCAGGCGGGTGTGGTCAAGGATCAGTTGAACCGGGCGCTGAAACCCTACGGCCTGTTTTTTGCGCCTGAACTCTCCACCTCCAATCGCGCCACCATCGGCGGCATGGTCTCCACCGATGCCTGCGGCCAGGGTTCATGCCTCTACGGCAAAACCAGCAACCATGTGCTGGGATTGCGCATCGTGCTTGCGAATGGGACCGACTGGTGGTCGCGCCCGCTCGATCCTGAGGTACTCGCGGAGATCGCCGGGCGACCGGACCGTGTCGGCGAAATCCACAGGACGGTCGACCGCATCGCGCGCGAAAAACGCGACCGGATCGCCGAGATTTTTCCGAAACTCAACCGCTATATGACCGGTTACGACCTCGCTCACATCCGGCGGGACGACGGACGCTTCGACCTCAATGCCATCCTCTGCGGCTCGGAGGGAACGCTGGCGATGATCGCCGAAGCCGAACTCAACCTTCTGCCAATCCCCGCCCATGCGGCATTGATCAACATTCGCTACGGGGACTTCAACACCGCATTGGAGGATGCCCGCACGCTTGTGGCACTCAAGGTCGCCTCGGTGGAAACGGTCGATGAGAAAGTTCTCGGGCTCGCCAGGGGCGACATCGTTTGGACGGGCATTGCCCGCTTTTTTCCCGACAATGCAGGCGGAACCACGAACGGCATCAATATCGCCGAAGTGCTCGCCGACGATGAAGTTGAACTCGAACGCAAACTGGCCGAGGTGACCGCCGCGCTTGCCACGGGCGCGAATGCCCGTCACCTGGGTTATACGATCGCGCGAGATCATGCCGATGTCGAGGCGATCTGGTCGATGCGCAAACGGGCGGTCGGCCTGCTCGGCAATGTGGACGGACCGGTCAGGCCTGTCGCCTTCGTCGAGGACACCGCCGTGCCGCCGGAAAACCTCGCGGCCTATATTCGCGAATTCCGCGCATTGCTTGATGGCGCGGGCCTTTCCTACGGCATGTTCGGCCATGTCGATGCCGGCGTCCTGCACGTGCGGCCTGCCCTCGATCTCACCCGCGATGACCATGTCCGGCTGGTCCGGGAGGTCAGCGACGCCGTCGTGGCGCTGACGCGTAGATATGGCGGCGTGCTCTGGGGGGAGCACGGCAAGGGGGTACGTTCCGAATATGTGCCTGAATTCTTCGGCGACCTCTATCCCAGCCTGCAGGAGATCAAACGGGCTTTCGATCCGGAAAACCGCCTCAACCCGGGCAAGATCGCAACGCCTTCCGGCGGCCAAGCGCTGCTGAAGATCGACGAGGTTCCGCTGCGGGGAGACGTCGACCGCATCATCGGCAACGAGATCCGCGCAGCCTTCGACAACGCCGCCTATTGCAACGGCAACGGCGCCTGTTTCGATTTCGACGAAACGAGCCCCATGTGCCCCTCCTACAAGGCGACACGCGATCGGCGTTTTTCGCCCAAGGGCCGCGCCGCTCTGATGCGGGAATGGCTGAGGCTGCTTGCCGAGAAGGGCATCGATCCCCGCCATGAGGCAAAACGCCTGCGACAGAGCGTTCCACTCGCGAGCTTCGCGCGGCGTGTCTTCAACTCGCTGAATCCTCAAAATCGGGACGACTTTTCCCATGAGGTCCGCGCTTCGATGGATACCTGTCTGGCCTGCAAGGCCTGTGCGGGGCAATGTCCCGTGAAAGTCAGCGTCCCAGCCTTCCGCTCCAAATTCCTGGAGCTTTATTACGGACGCTACCTCCGTCCGCTGAAGGATCCGCTGGTAGCTGCCATCGAGACCACCCTGCCCCTGGTCCATCGGATACGGCCGGCCTACAACCTGGTCGTCGGCACGCGAGCCGGCAGGATGATGATGCGCGTTGCCGGACTGACGTCCCTGCCCCACCTGCCGCGGCTCTCTCTGGCGAAGGAGGCCGCCCGCCTTGGCGTGCCGCTTGCGACCCCTCGGCGGATCGAGGCATTGTCGCCGCGTGAGAGGGAGCAGAGCGTCATCTTCGTCGCCGATGCGTTTACCGCCTATTTCGATCCTGAGGTCGCCCTTGCCGCGATCGGGCTTGCGCGGAAAATGGGGCTTTCGCCGTTCCTCGCCGCGTCCCACGTCAATGGCAAAGCCCTGCACGTTCATGGCTACCTCGGACGTTTCGAGGCTGCGGCCGGGCGGACCGCGCACTATCTTCAGCAGTTGAATGACGCGGGCGTGGTGCTTGTGGGGCTCGATCCGTCGATGACGCTTGCGTTCCGCAGCGAATACAAGGGGGTGCTGAAGGCGAGCATCCTCCTTCCGCAGGAATGGCTGGCCGCCAACCTCGGCCGCCTTGCCGCATCACCCTCCGCCGCCAAAGGCAAGAGCTTCCGGTTGATGGCCCATTGCACCGAACGCACCAATGCGCCCGCCTCCATTGCGCAATGGAAACAGGTGTTCGGCAGCCTCGGCATCGACCTTCAGGCAGCAGAAACGGGTTGTTGCGGAATGGCCGGTACCTTTGGCCACGAGGCCCGCAATCGACCGATCTCCGAGCGCCTCTATGCGATGAACTGGAAGCCGGAGGTCGATGCCGCCGGCGACAACGACAGTCTCATGGCCACCGGATATTCATGCCGCTCGCAGGTGAAGGAAATCGACAACAAGCGCCTCCCGCACCCCTTTCAGGTCATCGATAAGATAATGTCTGAAAGAGCCGACATTCCGCAATCAGACGTGGCATGATATGTGATATGTGCTAAATTTGATCGTGAAAATCGGAGCAAACCAGTGTCAATCATCACGCAACGAGGCAATCTCGCGGAAATCGTCGTTGCGAAGCTGATGGAACGGATCGACTCCGGTCTTTATGCTCCCGGCGAGAAAATTCCGTCAAGTGCCCAGCTGTGCGAAGAGTTCGGCGTGTCCCGAACCGTCATTCGCGAGGCGCTCACCTCTCTCAAGGTTGGCGGACGTGTGACCGCGCGACAGGGTGCCGGCGTCTACGTGAGCGACAAGGACGCAAAGACCCTCAATTTCGAAATCAGCCGCATCGAGGACATTCGCTCCGCGATGCAGATCCTGGAATTGCGGCTCGGCGTCGAGATACAATCCGTCGCCCTTGCAGCGTCGAGGCGCACGCCGGAGGCGCTGGCTGAAATTGCCCGCGCCTACGACAACCTCGAAAACCTGGTGACGGACGATGCCGAGGTCGAAGCACGCGCCGATTTCGAGTTTCACCTTGCGATCGCCCGCGCCACCCGCAATCCTCACTTCCCGAGTTTTCTGGAAGCGGTGATAGAGAGCATCAATTTCGACCTCGTGCTCAAGCATCGCCAATCGGCGCGCGGCTACAGCACCTACCTGAAGAAGATCAACAAGGAACATGCCGCGATCCTGGCCGCCATCACCCAGGGTGATGCCAAGGCTGCGAAGGCCGCGCTGATCGTCCATCTGGAGGAAAGCCTCCATCGATACCGCACGATGCTCAATGAGCCGACGAGCAGCGAAACGGAGAATTAAGTCAGGGGAAGGAAAGGATGATCCGCCTGCTGCGACGTTTCCTGCGCTCCTATCTTACCGTTTTCCACGACCGAAAGGATCAAGGATCAGCGCCGCTGGCTGGCCGTTGGGGATGATCCTTGTCGGCGCCCCTCAAGCGACTTCACTTTCCGCTGGTCTGCTGCGGCGCCGCCCGGCTTTTTGAGGCGGCGCCTTTTCCTGCGATCACTTTCCCTGTGCGATCGCCTGGTCGCGAATTTGCGTCAGGCTCATTTTCGGCGTCAGCGCTTCCGGGTCGATCCGGATTTCGATGAGACCCGGCTTGCCGGAAGTCTCGCAGCGTTGGAAGGCGCCGGCGAAGTCCTCGGTCCTTTCCACGGTCTCACCGTGGAGGCCATAGGATCGCGCCAGCGAGGCAAAGTCAGGGTTCGTCAGGCGAGTGCCGGAGACGCGGCCGGGATACTCACGCTCCTGATGCATGCGGATCGTGCCATACATGCCGTTGTTGATGACGAGGAAGATGACGCGAGCGTCATACTGCATGGCGGTTGCGAGTTCCTGACCATTCATCAGGAAACATCCGTCGCCGGCAAAGGCAACGACCGTGCGCGCGGGATCGGTGATCTTGGCGGCGATCGCCGCCGGCACGCCGTAGCCCATGGAACCGTTCGTCGGTCCGAGCTGGGTGCGAAAGGTGCGATACTGATAGAAGCGATGCGCCCAGGCGGAATAATTGCCGGCGCCGGTGGTCAATATGGCGTCGGGCTTCAGATGGCCGCGCAGCCATTCCATGATATCGCCCATCTGCACCGGACCGGGCACCTCAGGATGCGCGAGATTTTCGAGATAGTCGGCATGGGCCGTCCTGGTCCAGTCCTTCCACACCGGCGCAGCCGGCGGCTTCAGCTTTGCCGCCTGCGACAGGAAACCCGCGACGCTGGCATTGATCGGCAATCGCGCGTGATAAACGCGCCCCAGTTCCTCCGCGCCCGGATGAATGTGAACGAGCAACTGCTTCGGGACCGGAATGTCGATCAGCGTATAGGCGCCAGTGGTCATTTCCCCGAGACGGGCGCCGATGGAGATCAGAAGGTCGCAATCCTTCACATGGCGGATCAGCTTCGGCCCTGCGGCAAGACCGAGGTCGCCGGCATAGTTTTCGTGCGTATTGTCGAACAGATCCTGGCAGCGGAAGGAAGCTGCGACAGGCAGGCAGAAGGCTTCCGAAAACGCCTTCAGGTCGGCAACGGCCTGCTGCGTCCAGCCGGCGCCGCCAACGACAACCATCGGGCGTTTCGCCTCGGAGAGAAGGCCGAGCAATTCCTCGAATTGCGGCGGGCCGGCAAAGCCCTCAACTCGCTTGTAGGGCGGGGTGTCGGCGACATCGACCATATCGGTCAGCATGTCTTCGGGAAGAGCGACGACCACCGGTCCTGGCCGGCCGTTGACGGCTCGGTGGAATGCCTGGCTGATGAGCTCAGGGATGCGGGCGGCATCCTCGATCTCGACGACCCACTTCGCCATCTGGCCGAACATGCGGCGATAATCGATTTCCTGGAAGGCTTCGCGCTCCATCTGATCGCGCGCCACCTGCCCGATGAACAGGATCATCGGTGTCGAATCCTGGAAGGCGGTATGCACGCCCACGGACGCGTTCGTCGCGCCCGGCCCGCGGGTCACGAAGCAGATGCCGGGCCTGCCAGTCATCTTGCCGTAGGCTTCCGCCATGTAGGCGGCGCCGCCTTCCTGCCGGCAGACGATGAATTCGATGGCGTCTTCCACGTCGTGAAGGGCGTCGAGGGCAGCAAGATAGCTTTCGCCCGGCACGCCGAACACGCGCTCGACACCATGGATGCGCAAGGCATCGACGAGCACCTGGCCGCCGCTGCGCTTGGATGTTTCGTTTGTCATCGGGAGCCCCTCTGCTGTTCGTTAAATGACGGCGTCTTCGAGGAAGGGCCGCTGTGCTACTACCCGCTCGTAGCCGAATGGCGATAGATCAAGCGTCTTGAAGCCGCCATAGGTAATCAGTTCCGAGAGACCCCGTCCCATGGCCGGCGACTGCTGAAGACCGTGCCCCGAGAAGCCGTTTGCGAAGAGGAAATTGCTGACCTCAGTATGCGGTCCGAGGACGACATTGTGATCGAGGGTGCAATAGTCGTAGTGGCCGGCCCAGGAATTGACGGCCTTGATCGCCTCGAAGGCCGGCACCCGGTTCGCTAGGATCGGCCAGATTTCCTCGTCGAATTCGTCATGCATGACGTCGAAATCGTTCGGATCTACCTCAGGGTCATGTTTGGGATAGGTGCCCATCAGATAGAACTTGCCCTCGGGCCGGAAGAAAACGCCGGTGGGGTCGATCGTCAGCCCCACCTTTCCTTCCAGGGGCGTTCGGCAATCGACGACGAACAGCGAGCGTCGGCGTGGCTCCACGGGGACGTCGAGCCCGGCCATCCGGGCAATTTTCTTGCCGTTGGTGCCTGATGTATTGACCATTGTGCCACAGGCGATCGTCTGGCCGCTCTTCGTCGACACGGAAACGATGCGGTCTCCCTCTCGGTTGATGGCGACGACTTCGTCTTCGATGTATTCGACGCCGAGCGAGCGCGCCTTCTTGCGAAAGCCCTGCAGCAGACCGACACTGTCGAACCAGCCCTCGCCCCGCTCACCGGTGCTGCCGAGCGTCAATCCTTCGAGGTTCAGCCAGGGAAACCGGCGGCCGAGACCATCCGGATCGAGCAGCGTCACCTCCGCGCCGCACGAGACCTGGGTCTCGTGGTTGCGCCGGAGAACCTGATCGCCGCGTTCGTCCTCGGCGAGGAACAGATAACCGGCCTCGTGAAAACCAATCTCGGGCGTGTCGTCGTCGATGGCGACGTTTTCCTTGAAGTGGCGGATGAACTCCGTCCCGAACTGCGAGACTTTGACATTGATCGCATTCGAGAACTGATGGCGGATGGAGCTGGAAGACAGTGCCGTCGCCGATCGCTGATAGGTCCAGTCCTTCTCGATCACCAGGACCGATCCGTTGAAGTCGGGGTTGGTCGCCAGAAAATATGCCGTCGAACTGCCGACCACTGCACCGCCGACGATCACCACGTCATAGGACGACTTGGAAGCTTGCATCAGGGCGTCTCACTTCTTCTCGTCTTCATAGTGGCCGGCGGCGGCAAAGCTGCCGCCCTGGAAGCGCACCGCCGGATCGTTGGGATCGCCCTGTTTCGTATTCTCGAAAACCTTGTCCGCGTAATCGTCGGCGCTGTCTTCCGGCCTGTATCCGAGCGATGCCGCCGTGCGGTTGTCCCAGAACGCCCGGCTGTTGTTGGACATGCCATAGGCGACCATGAAGCCGACGCGTTCGGCCGACAGGCTCTTTTCGACGAGCTGGCGGCAATCGCGATAGGAAAGCCAGGTGATGAGATGGCGCCGGTCCGTCGGCTCGGGGAAAGACGAGCCGATACGCAGGCTCACGGTCTCGATCCCGAACTTGTCGAAATAGTAACGGCCGAGGTTTTCGACGAAGGTCTTCGACACGCCATAGAGACTATCAGGACGGGTCGGAACATCGCCGTCGATCGTCTCGGTGCGCTCGTAAAAGCCGATGGCGTGAACGGAGCTGGCATAGACGATGCGCTTGACGCCATGCTGCCGGGCCGCCTCATAGATGTTGTAGCTGCCGACGATGTTGGCGTTGAGGATGGTGTTCCAGGGAGCCTCCAGCCCTTGACCACCCATATGAATGATGGCGTCGCAGCCCTCCACGGCTTTCGAAACAGCGTCGAAATCGGAAAGGTCCGCCGGGAAATCCTCCTCGTGCGGCTCGAGGTTCTCGCAGGGCTTGCGTGCAGACAGCCTGAGGATCTTGCCAAGCCTTGTTCCTGACTCGCGCAGCTGGGTTCCCAGAGCGCCGGCCGCGCCGGTCAGAAGCGTGCGCTGATAATCGGTCATCGAATTTTCCCTTTAGCGAAGTTTGGCCAGTGCATCGGCGGTGCGCTCGATGGCAATGGCAAGATTGTCGCGCGATGTCGCGAAGGAAAGGCGAATATAGGGTTCGACACCGAAAGCCGCACCGGGAACGGTGGCGACCTTGCCTTCCCTGAGGAGATAGGAGGCCAGGTCCGTATCGTTGGAAATCCTGGCGCCGTCGGGCGCCGTCTTGCCGATATAGTGGGCGCATTTGGGAAAGAGGTAGAAGGCCCCTTCCGGAGCCCGCACATCAAGACCGGGTATCGCGCTGAAACCCCTAGCGACCAGTTCGCCGCGCGCCTTGTATTCGGCAACCGCCGTCGTGACGAAATCCTGGGGACCGTTGAGCGCTGCGGCGGCCGCAAACTGGGTGATCGAGGACGGGCAGGTCGTGCTCTGGGACTGAAGCTTGTTCAAGGCCCTGGTCAGTTCCCGCGGGCCGGCCGCATAGCCGAGCCGCCATCCTGTCATGGCATAGGCCTTGGATACGCCGTTGATGATGAGCGTGCGGTCCTTCAGCTCCGGGCACGCGACGACGAACGACGTGAAGGGCACGTCGCCGCAGACGATATGTTCGTAGATCTCATCCGACATGATCGCCACGTGGGGATGCCGCGCCAGCACCGCACCAAGCGCCCTCAGTTCGTCCGCCGTATAGATCGCCCCCGTCGGATTGGACGGAGAATTGAACAGGAACCAACGCGTCTTCGGCGTGATAGCTGCTTCCAGCCGCTCGGCTGTGATCTTGAAGGCATCCTCGACACCGCAAGGCACGATCTTCGGAATGCCGCCATGCAGGACGACGATGTCGGTGTAGGAGACCCAGTAAGGCGCCGGCACGACCACCTCGTCGCCGGGCTCCAGCGTGGCCAGGAATGCATTGAAGAGGATCTGCTTGGCGCCGTTGCCGATGGAGATCTCATCCATGGCGTAGTCGAGGCCGTTCTCGCGTTTGAACTTGGCGACGATCGCTTCGCGTAGCTCCACCAGTCCGTCCGGCGCGGTATAGCGGGTAAGCCCCTTGCGCATGGCCTCGATCGCCGCCTGAACGATATGATCAGGAGTGTCGAAATCTGGCTCGCCGAGCGACAGGTCGACGACATGCTCTCCTTTGGCCCGCATCGCCTTGGCGGCGACCGACACCGCCATGGACGGCGAGGATTTGATCGTCGCGACGCGTGTGCTTTCGAATGCAATCATGTTCATGCCTTGCCTCCCTTAGTCCGGCTCCTGCCGTAGGCTTCAGCCTGTTCTTCGGTGATGTATCCATGCTTCAGGTCGTGCTCGATCGCCTCAGCCGGGCGATGTGCCGGATCACCGTAACCGCCGCCGCCCGGAAGCGACAGAACCAGGCGCCTGCCTTCCGGCACGAATTGCAGCCCCTTGCCCTTGAGAACCGTACCGTCGTCGAGCGCGACTGCGCCGGCCGTGCCGCTCAGTCCGCCTTCGCGGCCGCGGGCGGGGTGGCCAAGCCTGTCGAACATGGCGGAGAAGCGGAAGCTGAAGCCTTCGGCCGCTTCGATCTCGATCATCTGGCCGAGACCGCCGCGTTGCGCGCCGGCACCTCCCGACCCCTCGCGCAATTCCTTGCGCCAGATGATGACGGGGCCGACATTCTCCGTCGCCTCGATCGGCATGGTGTGCACGCCGCTCGGAAAGGCGGTGGCGTTCAAGCCATCGAGAGCGGCGCGTGCGCCGGTGCCGCCGGAATTGAACATCAGGATTTCTGCGCCCTTGCCGCCGATCTGATCGGAGACGGGGCGCACGCTCATATGCAGGTTCCAGAGTGCGCTGGCACCTTCCGCAGGCACCTGGCCTGGAAGCGCCTGATGCAGCGCGCCCAGCACGAGATCCGGGACAAAATGGCCGAGAACGTGGCGGACAGCGACCGGCGCCGGCCGCTTGGCATTGAGGATGCAACCTTCCGGCGCCACCACCTCGAAAGGTGCAAGCGAGGCAGCGTTATTTGGAATTTCCGGCGCCACGACGCATTTGATGCCGTAGCAGGCATAGGCCTTGGCATAGACGAGCGGCACATTGATGCCGAACTTGCTCATGCCTGAGGTGCCGTCGAAATCGACCACGATCCCCTCGGGGCCGATGCTCAGCTTGGCGGCGAGATGCACCGGCTCATCATAGCCGTCGAGATCGAGGCTGTAGTTCCAGGAGCCATGCGGCAGCTTCTTCAGCCGCTCCAGCGTTGCCTCGCGGCTGTGCTTGAGGATGAAGCCGCCGATCGTCGACAGATCAGGGAGATTGAATTCCGTCAGCATGTCGACGAGCCGGCGCTGGCCCGTTTCGTTGCAGGCGGCGAGCGCATAGAAGTCACCGACGACCTTATCGTTTTCGCGAACATTGTTTCGGACGATATGGATCAGCGTCCGGTTCAGCTCGCCGCGCTCGAAGAACTTCATGATCGGAATGAAGAGACCCTCTTCATAAACTTCGCGGGCATCCGGCCCGAAACCGCGGCCGCCGACATCGACGACATGCGCCGTCGAGGCGAAATAACCGACCAGCTTGCCGTGATGGAAGGAGGGCGTGACGACGGTGATGTCGTGCAAGTGGCCCGTTCCCTTCCACGGATCATTGGTGATGTAGACGTCGCCTTCAAAGATATTGTCCGGCCCGATGTCGCGAATGAAATGCGCGACGGATTCCGCCATGGCGTTGACGTGGCCGGGCGTGCCGGTAACCGCCTGCGCCAGCATACGGCCTTCCAGGTCGAAGACGCCGGCCGACAGATCGCCCGCCTCGCGCACGGAGGTGGAGAAGGCCGTGCGGATCAGGGTCTGCGCCTGCTCTTCAACGACAGAGATCAGCCGGTTCCACATAACCTGCATATGGATATCGATCATGGATTGGTTCATGTGACTATCCTCAGATCCGGGTTGCGAGAAGGCAGCCGTCGTGCTGAACGATGGCCTTGAAGGAGGAAGTGAGAACGGTTGAGGTCTCACGCTCGACGATGACGGCCGGGCCCTTAATCACGTCGCCGGACTTCAGGCCGGTGCGCTCGTGAATGCCGGCTTCGAGATAGGCGCCTTGGGAGGCCTCGAACAGGCGTCGGGTCTTGCCCGGCTGCACGATATTGCCTTCGGCGACGGAGGGAATGCGTTCGACCGGCGGGAGCGGCGAACTCGCCTTGACCGACCAGCTGACGATCTCGATATCGAGACCCTCGATGGCGCGGCCGAAGAAGCGCTCATATTCCTTTTCGAAAGAGGCCGCGATCGTCTCGGCGCTCGCAGGGTCGAAATTGTCGTCGGCAAGCGGGACCGGGATATCCCAGCCCTGCCCGGCATAGCGCATGAACAGCGTGCGCTCGATCACCGGGGAGCCGGTGTCGAGCCCGCCTTCGACAAAGCCGAGTGCTTCGGCCTTCATGGCTTGCAGCAGGCGGTTGGCCTCTAAATATTCGAAATTCGACAGGCTGAAGACGGCGCTGCGGACGGATTCGTAGCCGAACGGCGCCTTGAGGAAGCCGATCGCGGAACCGACGCCGGCGCCCGGCGGAACGAGGAAGGTCGAGATCCCCATCTTTTCGCAGAGGCGTGCGGCATGCAGCGGTCCTGCGCCACCGAAGGTGATCATGGTGAAATCGGAAATGTTCTTGCCGTTCTCGACGGTGTGGACGCGGCCGGCATTGGCCATGTTCTCGTCGACCATTTCGCACGTGCCGTAAGCGGAAGCCTCCGGGTCGAGGCCGATGACCGCGCCGATATCGTCGCTCATCGCCTGGCGGCTCGCCTCGACGGAAAGCGGGATCGCGCCGCCCGCGAAATTGGCGGGATCGAGCTTGCCGAGGATCAGATCCGCATCGGTCACGGTGGGGTTCTTGCCGCCGCGCTGGTAACAGGCTGGGCCCGGCTCGGAGGCTGCCGAATGCGGGCCGACGCGGATCTGGCGCATTGCGTCGACCGAAGCGATCGAACCACCGCCTGCGCCGATTTCGACCATCTCGACGACGGGAATGGAAATCGGCATGCCGGATCCCTTGCGGAATCGATAGGTGCGCGCGACCTCGAAAGTCTTGGCCGTCTTCGGTACCTGATTTTCGATCAGGCAGATCTTGGCAGTCGTGCCGCCCATGTCGAAGGAAAGAACCGTGTCGAGACCGTATTGACGGGCGATGTCGGCTGCGAAGATCGCGCCGCCCGCCGGACCGGATTCGACGAGGCGCACCGGAAATTCGGAGGCGCTCTCCACCGAGACGATCCCACCGCCGGAGTGGATCATGAAGACCGGGCAGCGGACGCCGATATCCTTCAGCGACACGACGAGACGGTCGAGATAGGATTTGATCGCCGGCTTGACGTAGGCATTGGCACAGACCGTGTTGAAGCGCTCGAATTCGCGCATTTGCGGAGAAACCTCCGACGAGATCGAAACGGAGAGGCCAGGAAGGCGCTTTAGGATCGCATCGCGGACGGCGATCTCGTGTGCGCCATTGGCATAGGCATGAATGAAGCCGATCGCGACACTTTCATAGCCGCCTGCCGCGACCTTCTCGACGACGGCTGCAACCGAAGCATTGTCCAGATCAAGCAGAACCTTGCCCGCTGCATCGATACGCTCACGCACGACGAAGCGGTCGGCGCGCGCGATGAGAGCCGGCGGCAGGGAAATATTGAGATCATATTGCTCGAAACGGTTCTCGGTGCGCATCTCGAGCACGTCGCGAAAACCTTCCGTCGTCACGAAGGCGGTCTTGGCACCGCGCCGCTCGATCAGCGCGTTGGTGGCAAGCGTCGTCCCGTGAATGAGGATGCCGATCTCTGAAAGAGCGATGCCCGCCATGTCGGCGACGGCCTTCACACCCTTGAGGATCGCCCGCTCCGGCGCCGTATAGTCCGTCAGGATCTTCGTCGAGTGAAGCGTCCCATCGATGTCGAGAGCGATATCCGTAAAGGTGCCGCCGATATCGACGCCGACCCGGCAGTTTCGTGGCGTGCTGCTCACCGTCTTGTTCCCCGCTTTCTTAACGTTCGAGGCCGCGCTTGCGCGATCATCAATCCTGCCATTCTTCACTGTTGCAAGCGATGCCGCAACATTTCTGCTTGACGATCTTCGTATATGTCACTTATCATATAAGTGTCAATTAAGAAAAGGATCGAAAATCTCGAAATCCGCTCTTCCACGCAACTTCAGAGAAGAGAAATTACACAACAAAAATAATAGCTTCGTCCTTAATGCGAAGCATGAACGCGGACTGAACCGCGTCGAGAACCACTAAAAACCAGAGAGCTTCAACCAGAGGGAAAAACACATGAAATCCATATCGAGACTTCTTAGCGCCACCGCCGTCGCCTCCGCCTTGGTGTTTTCCAACGCTTTGGCGGCCGACACGATCAAGATCGGCGTCGCCGGCCCCTTTACCGGCGCCAATGCGACCTTTGGCGAGCAGGTATTCAGCGGTGTGTCCGCCTACGTCACCGACGTCAACGCGTCGGGCGGCATCAACGGCAAGAAGATTGAACTGGTGAAGGGTGACGACGCCTGCGAACCGAAGCAGGCCGTTGCCGTCGCAAATCGTTTCGTCGACCAGGACAAGGTCCAGGCGGTGATCGGGCATTTCTGCTCGTCCAACACGATCCCTGCTTCCGAGATCTACAATGATGCCGGCATCCTCGAAATGACGCCGTCCTCCACCAATCCGACCGTCACCGATCGCGGTTTCGACAATCTGTTTCGTGGCTGCGGCCGTGACGACCAGCAGGCCGTCGTCGCCGGCAGCTTCATTCTGGATACGCTGAAGCGGGACAAGATCGCCCTCATCCATGACAAGGACACCTACGGCCAGGGCCTGGTGGACGCCGTCAAGAAGACGATCGAAGCGCGCGGAATCAAGCCTGTAATGTACGAAGGCCTGACCCGTGGCGAACGTGACTTCAATGCGCTCGTCACCAAGATCAAGAGCTCCGGCGCCAATGCCGTCTACTTCGGCGGTCTCATTCCCGAAGGCGGCCCGCTGATCCGTCAGCTGAAGGAGCAGGGTGTCGACGTGGTCATCGTCAGTGGTGACGCTTTCGCCCAGACGGAACTCGTCGCGGCAGCCGGTGGCGCTGAGAATCTCAAGAACGTCTATTATTCGGCAACACCGGACCCGCTGGCGGATCCCTCCACGCAGGGCGTCCAGGATTCACTGAAGAAGGCCAACATCACGCCGGCAAACTACGTGCTCTATGGCTATGCCAATGCGCAGGCCGTCGTTGCCGCGCTGAAGGCCGGCGACCAGCTGAAGGCCCAGGCCGACTATCTCCGCAGCAACACCGTCGATTCCGCCATCGGCAAGATCACCTGGGACGCCAAGGGCGACATCAAGGACTTCAAGTTCGTCTTCTACAACTTCGACGACAAGGGAACCCCTGTCTTGGTGAAGTAAGGCATTTTGCCCGAGCCGGCCGGACCTAAAGCTTGTCGCGCAAAAGTGTGCAGCGGTTTTGCGGCAGCGACATGCGGAAAAATAAAGACCTAAAGCGCGATCAGAGACTCTGAAAGATCGCGACGCGCTTTAGGTTCGGCCGGCTTATCCATCCCCGAAAACCATAAGAGGGGTTCACCATGGACTTTTACATCCTGGTTCAACAATTGTTCAATGGCATCACGCTGGGGACGATCTACGGCCTGATCGCGGTCGGATACACCATGGTCTACGGCGTCATCCGGATGATCAACTTTGCCCATGGCGACGTCTATATGGTATCGGCCTATATCGCCGCCATCACGCTTGCCGTCCTTGGCTATTTCGGCGTTCAGTCAGTTCCCTTCGCCTTGATATCCGTGTTGGTGATCAGCTGCGCAATCACGGCCGTCTATGGCTGGGTGATCGAGCGCGTCGCCTATCGGCCGCTTCGCGGCTCGACCAAGCTGGCTCCGCTGATATCGGCCATCGGCATCTCGCTGATGCTGCAGAGCTACGTCCAGATCGCCCAGGGCGCGCGCGACCAGGGCGTGCCGACGCTCATCCAGGGGGCGTTTCGCATCGGTAACGATACCCAGTTCGCGCAGATCACCTACATGCAGACGGTGATCCTGTTCGCGTCGCTGATCGCCATGGGGGTGCTGACCTATGTGATCAACTACACCAGGATCGGCCGCGAATGCCGCGCCACCCAGCAGAATATCCGGATCTCCGCGATACTCGGGGTCAACACCGACCGGATTATTTCGACGGTGTTCGTCATGGGCGCGGCCACTGCCGCCGTCGGCGGCACGCTCGTCACCTTCAACTACGGCTCCTTCAACTTCTTCATCGGCTTTGTCATGGGCATCAAGGCCTTCACGGCCGCGGTTCTTGGCGGAATCGGCTCGCTGCCCGGCGCCGTGCTCGGCGGCATCGTCCTCGGCCTGACCGAGGCTCTCTTCGCCGGCTATGTCAGCACCGACTACAAGGACGTCTTCGCCTTCGCATTGCTCATCACCCTTCTGTTTTTCCGACCCTATGGCCTGCTTGGCCGGCCGGAAATCCAGAAAGTCTGAGGAGGAGCAAGAAACCATGGAATCCAACCGCCTTCGGGTGCTCTTCAAGGAAGCGCTCCTCACTTTTACGGTCTCCCTCATCCTGTTCGGCCCGATCTCAGGGCTGGTGCTCGAGGGATTTTCGTTCACGAACGAACTGATGCGCGCGGTACTGCTGGCGGCCGTCGTCACGGCAGGTCGATCGGCGCTCTCGCTGTTCCAGATGAGCAGCCCCGGTCGAAAACTCACTCGACGCATGGCCGGAAACGGTGCCGGCGTGACCGTCATGACCGGCAAGGAGAGGTCGCCGGTGCTGGTCCTTTCCCTGTTGTTTCTCGCAGGGCTGAGTCTGCCGCTTTTCGCAGACAAGTACTTCCTGGGTATCGCGATTCTTGCCCTGATATACTGCCTTCTCGGCCTGGGGCTCAACATCGTCGTCGGGCTTGCTGGCCTGCTCGACCTCGGCTACGTCGCCTTCTACGCCGTGGGCGCCTACCTCCTGGCGCTCGGATCGCAATATCTCGGCATCGGGTTCTGGGGCGCGCTCATCCTTGCCCCATTCCTGGCCGGCCTCTTCGGCATGATCCTCGCCTTTCCCGTTCTGAAGATGCATGGCGACTATCTTGCCATCGTGACGCTGGGATTCGGCGAGATCATTCGTCTGGTGTTGAACAACTGGCTGGAATTCACCGGCGGGCAAAATGGCGCCCCGGTTCCGGCACCCACCTTCCTCGGCCTCGAATTCACCCGTACCGCCAAACAGGGTGGCGTTCCCATTCATGAATATCTGGGCATCGCCTACAGCGCGGACTACCGGTTCTGGTTTCTCTATTTCGTGCTGTTTCTTGTCGTCTGCTTCGTCATCTACGCCGTGGAGCGACTGCGCGTCATCCCTCTCGGCCGCATGTGGGAAGCGCTGCGGGAAGACGAGATCGCCTGCCGTTCGCTCGGCGTCAATCACGTCTTCACAAAGCTCACGGCCTTCATGCTCGGCGCCTCCACGGGCGGCCTCGCCGGCGTCTTCTTCGCCGCACAACAGGGTTTCGTGAACCCGACCTCTTTCACCTTCTTCGAATCCGCGCTGATCCTCGCCATCGTCGTCCTTGGCGGCCTCGGATCGACGGCGGGCGTCATCTCGGCCGCACTCGTTCTCACCATTCTTCCGGAGCTTCTGCGTGAGTTCGCCGAATACCGCGTTCTGGTCTTCGGTATCCTGATGGTGGTGATGATGATCTGGAAACCGCGCGGCCTGGTCCGCATCAAGCGCCCGGCATTCTTTCCGAGCTCGATGAAAGAAGGCATCGGCAGCGAACTGTCCTTTGAGGGCAAGGCGGAGGCGGGACGATGAACGGACCCATCCTCGAAGTACAGAATGTCACCATGCGTTTCGGCGGCATCGTCGCCAACCGGGACGTCAGCTTCTCGGTCGAACGCGGCGCGGTCACCGCCCTGATCGGTCCCAACGGCGCCGGCAAGACGACGATGTTCAACTGCATCACCGGATTCTATCGCTCCAGCGAAGGCCGCATTATGCTGAACGGACGCGATGGTCCGACGGATATCGGCCAGTTGGTGACCAAACCGATGACCGGCGGCTCGTATCTCGTGACGCGCGCCGGGATTGCCAGGACGTTCCAGAACATCCGCCTGTTCAAGGAAATGTCGGTCATCGAGAACCTTCTGATCGCCCAACACCTCGCCACCCGCAACAACATCCTCAGTGGCGTTTTCCGGACCCGGGCGTTCCGCAAGGCCGAGGCAGAGGCTGTCGACCGGGCCTATCACTGGCTGGGGCAGATGAAGCTTGCCGAAGACGCCAACCGCCTGGCCGGCGAACTGCCTTACGGCCGGCAGCGCCGCGTCGAGATCGCCCGCGCCATGTGCACGGGCCCGAGCCTCATATGCCTCGACGAACCGGCTGCCGGCCTCAACCCCTCCGAAACGCTGGATCTGGCGGAGGTCATCCAACGGCTTTGTGCCGATCACAAACAGACGGTTCTCGTCATCGAGCACGACATGGGTCTCGTCATGCGCATTTCGAACCACATCGTCGTGCTTGATCATGGCGAGGTGATCTCCGACGGCACGCCTGAGCATGTCGCCAACGATCCGGCCGTCGTCGCCGCTTATCTCGGTGTCAGCGAAGAAGAGGTACCAGCATGAGCCAGTCGTCCGACACGGAGGTACCGCTTCTCGAATTCGCCGGCGTTCATGCCCATTACGGCCCGGTGGAAGCGCTGAAGGCGGTGAACGTCCATATCTCAGCCGGTGAGATCGTCAGCCTGATCGGCGCAAACGGCGCCGGCAAGACCACGCTGCTTTCTTCTATCTTCGGGGCGCCGCGCGCCTCATCGGGCAAGATCCTGCATCGTGGCGAAGACATCTCGCGGATGCCGACCAGCAGGATTTCCAGGCGCGGCATAGCGCTTGTTCCGGAAGGCCGGCAGATTTACCAGGAGATGTCGGTCGAAGAGAATATGATGATGGGCACGACGCCGATCGGCATGGCCCACTTCGAAGAAGACCGGAACACCATGTTCGAGCTCTTCCCGCGCCTCAAGGAGCGCCGAAATCAGACCGCCGGCACCATGTCGGGCGGCGAACAGCAGATGCTCGCCATCGCCCGCGCCATGATGGCGCGGCCGGAACTGATCCTGTTCGACGAACCGTCGCTGGGCCTCGCGCCGCTGATCGTCAAGCGCGTTTTCGAGGTTTTGAGGGAGATCGCTGCGATGGGCAAAACGATATTTCTCGTCGAGCAGAATGCCAACCATGCACTGAAGCTTTCGCAGCGGGCCTATGTCATGGTCAACGGCCGTATCCACCTCTCCGGCGAAAGCGCCGCCCTCCTCGACAACCAAGACGTCCGCAAAGCCTATCTCGGACTGCACTGAACAAGGGGCTTCCAGCCGGCATAGTCAATTTGCCGGGGGCCAGCGTCGACTTCGACGTACCGCTCGGCGGCCGCAAGGGATCGTTCTTTCGGTCCGCGCGAACAGGGCCGAGCGGTGCAGCAAACCGGCGTCACGGATCATCCATAAGGACGGGGTCAGCGCGGATGCCGTCCGGAGGATTTACCCCGAAGAACGGTCATCTGCTCCTGCTGCACTTCATTTTCGTCGTTCAGAACGGCTTGCCAAAGCCGGTTGCCGAGCCGAAGCGACACCCGTTTCGTCCCCTCGTGTTCAGCAGTACCGATTTCCACGGAGCTGACGACGGAGCCATGGCGCATGTGGCGGCGAAGATCGGCCAGCGACAATCCGAACCGTTTCGCGAGCTCCGATGATTCCAGGATAAAATCGCCATTTGAATCGCGCTCGATCAGCACCGACTTTTTCTCCAGCTACGTTCCACGCTCACCGCTCAGGCCACCGCCGGAATCGCATTGTCCTCCTTTGGCAGCAGTCGCGCCACTGCGCTCAGGAGATCCGTCTGCGATATCAGGCCAAGGATCCGGTAGTCGTCGTCGACGATGATGACGGCATGCGTGCGACCGTCCGTCAGAACAGGCAACAGCGACAGAGCAGAATCCGAAGGTCTGGCCACCGCCGGCCTCGAGATCGCGTGCGCGATGGTCTCGGTGCTCATGGACAATTCCCGCAAGCCGACGGCGCCGACGAGGCGGCCCTCCGGATCCTTCACCGGCAAGGTGCGGATATTGTGCTTCAAGAGAAGATGCCGTGCAGCATCCGGTTCCGAGGCTTCGCCAATGGTGATCACGTCACGCGACATGATATCGGCACAGCTGATCTTGCCGTTTGAGCGGATGACCGCTTGCAGCTCGACCTGCTGCAACAGCCGGCCGAGGTCTGCCCGATCGATATCGAAGGTTTCGTCGAGCGCTTCGAGGGCCGCATCGACATCCTCTTCGCGGAAACCCACCCGCACGGCAGATGGCAGGTCCACTGTCTGATGGGTGTTCTCCGCGGGTTTCGGAACGACGTGCGGATAATTCCGCTTGGAAAGCTTGTGGAACAACAGGCCAAGGCCGACGAGGATGCAGGAGTTCAAAGCGACGGGCACGAAGGGAAAAAGAAATCCCCAGCCGGCAACGACAGGGCCGCCGAGCACGGCGGTCAGTGCGGCGGCTCCTCCCGGTGGATGCAGGCAGCGCGTGAACGACATCGCGCCGATGGCAAGCGAAACGCCGACGCCTGTCGCGATGATCGGATCGCGAATGAAATAGGCGGCAATGATCCCCATCAGGGCGGAAATCGTATTGCCGCCGATGATCGACCAAGGCTGCGCAAGCGGACTTGCCGGCACCGCGAAAAGAAGCACCGCGGACGCCCCCATCGGCGCCACGATCAGGGGAAGATGCGGCCCCTGGCCGAACAGATAGCCGCTGATGACGCCGGTGAGACCAATGGCCAGCAAAGCGCCGAGACATCCAATCAATCGCTCTCGTAAGGTCGCACCGGCCAGAATAGGTGAAAACAAACGGAAGCGGCGGAAGCGGCTCGGTCCCACCTTCGGGGAAACGGGATACGGCATGACAAGACCAATTTTAAGCGAGGATTATCTGGCGGCGAAGGAGGAAGACGTTCAGGTTAGTTTGTTGCCAGCCTGATATCTCTGCCCCTTGTCGCGCTGAGGACTTCGTGGAATGCGTTGAACGCGCTTGGGCGATCATTCCTGCGGTAGACGAGCAGCGTCTCGACAGGCCCGAGCTGATGGGTCTGGAGAGGCGTCGGCCAGTGCATGAGATCAAGGACGGATCGCGGCATGACGCCGGCCGTATTGCCGGTCGCAACGCTTGCCAGGATCGCGTGGTAGGAGCCGAGTTCGCTCGTCGGCAGGGTGCTCGATTTGCGCGCCCAGTTTTCGGCGATCCGGCGATAGGTGCAGCCGGGTTCCAAAGCGGCGAGTGATCCGACACGCAGGTCTGCGGCTGACTTGATGGAGGGATGCCCGGACGGCAACACGATCAACAGATCCTCGACGAAGACCGGCACCATTTCGAGCGCCTTGAGTTCGGCATCGAAGCTCGAGTCTTCCTCGCGCATCGTCTTCGGTGGACGGGCAATCAGCGCGCAATCCAGTGCATCAGAGAGAACGTCGCGGATCAGATCGCGGGACGCCCCCATCGTCAGATGAAGCGACACCTCCGGCCACATCTGATTGAATTGCGTCAGCGCCGCCGGCAGCCTGCTTGCCGCCGTGCTCTCCATGGTGCCGACCCGCAATGTCCCCGATGGGGCCAGAGGCCGCACGGCCTGGCGCGCTTCGAGCGCAAGCGCCATAAGCCGGTTGGCATAGGCGAGAAACGTCCCGCCCTCGCGCGTCAACGTCATCTTCTTGCCGTCACGGCTGAAGAGCGAAACGCCGAGGTCCTCCTCCAATTGCTGGACGCGCGTCGTCACATTCGACGGCGCCCGCCCTACGGCCTTGGCAGCCTTGGTAACGCTGCGGTCGCTGGCAACGGCGAGGAATATCTCGATCGATGAAAGGTCCAATGAAAGGATCTCGTTTGCGAAATTAAAACGATAGATAATTCTCTATATAAAAATCATTGCTCCAGCTCAAGCCGGTTTCGGCATCAGCCGAAAAACATGAGCCCAAGCAGACGAGCGATTGCCGAAAAAAGGGTCGCGACGCCGAGGAAATAGCCATGCAAGCCGCGACGTTGCCTCTGTCGGACGACGTTTTGAGGGTTTGAGGCTGGCATGAGGTTTGCATGTTTAGGGCTATCTGCGGATCGATCGGCGACGACCCTATGCTGCAACTTGTCTTGACCTGTCTTCTTCTGAGCGTCGCTTCAGGCTTGAGCATGCGGCGTTTTCTTCTGCCGTATTTCCCAGGCGGCGATCTCGCCGAGAAATCTGCCCCTATGACAATCGTCGCAAGCGCCGTCTTTCTGGCGGCAATCGCTTTCACCGTCTCCGATCAAGATCTCTGGGCAAAATCCGTCATCCTGATGCTCGGCCTTTCGCTGGCAGCCATGTTCGACGATGCGAGACCCAGGCTAACGATCGCCCTCTCCGCCATCAGTCTGGCAGCCTACCTCGGGCTGCGTTCGATCGGCTGAGCATGCAACCATCACGCAAACAGATCAGTGGCGATTGAACACCGCAACTTATCGCCGGTGTCGAAGCCCAATCGAGGCGACTGCATCCACCAACGAAATCATTCGTCAACAGAGCCACATCTCACAACCTGAAACATCTCCCGACGGGGGAAGAGGAAGAGTTCGCGCAATACGAGAAAATGATCTCTATTGAAGAATATTCTTCCGCTGCTATTCTGCATTATAGAACATTCGCCGCGGCACGCTGGGATCGCAGCAAGCAGAAATCGGACCTCTCGCGATCGGTGTCTCTCGACTCCAGGAAATCGAGACCATCGATCCCAGGAGCTGATCGTGACCGATGCCGAAAGCCGGTTTCGTAACGACAACGGCTCCCGTGCCGCACGGATGTTCGAGTTGCGCTGACGATGAGGAGGCGAGTGGCGATCATGGACAACGACCCGGCAGGAAAAATCTGGTCGGAATGGTATGCTTGGCATCCTGTCTTGCCGATCGATGACTCCGTGTTCTGGCTCGAGACCGTATACCGCCGGGAAAGCCCGGAAGGTCTCTGGCAATATCGTTCGTTCCGGCCCGATTTTGAACGCCGGCAGGCTCTGATCGACATACCGGTCTGTCCCGGCGCTTAGAGCAATTCCAGGAAAAGTGCGAAGCGGTTTTCCGTCCGGAATTGCGTAAAAACAAAAGGATAGAGCGGTTCTGCGCTTCCGTTAAAAGCTGAACCGCTTTAGAATCCGATAACGATCGCCAGGTAGGCCTGCGTCAACCGAGTGCCTGGCTGACGAGTGCATAGGTCCTCGGTTCGTGCGCCGCCTGATGTCCCGGAACCGGAAGCCAAGGGCCGCCGAGCGACATGGTCGTCACGATGTCGTAAACGGGAAGACCGCAGCGAGAGAGGAAATCGGAAAAGGTCCCGCCCTGCTCGCGTGTGTCGAGGCGCAGGAACGCTCCTGCATGCTCGGCGGCATGTGGGCGGACGACGGCGATCGCGTCTGCGTCACTGCCCGCCACAATAGGACCGATGACATGGCCACGCCCGAACCGCCGGCAAAGCGAAAAAGCCTCGATCCTGCCGGCACGGGTTAACACGATGCCTTTGGAATTTGCCATCAACCGGGCCAGGAGCAGCTTGCGATCGGTCCCGAAGGCCACGCAGTCCAATTCGGCGATCGCTTCCAGATCGCCGGCCTCCACTGCCCGTATCACAGCACCGGACGGCAGCTCCACATCCGGCGGCGATATCGCTTCGCCCTGGCATTGAAAGACGAGTGCCTCGCGAACAAAGTTCAGGGAACGATAGAGACGTCTTGCTGCGCGCGTGGCATTCAGCCCGAGGTTGCGCCCGGCGACCTGCTCCAGCGCGTGGCCCATGAGCCATTGCCCGGCGCCATTGGTTTGAAGACGCGGCGAGGTGATGACCATACCGATCGTTGCAAATTGGGCATCGTAGGGAAACCACATCGCAGAGCCCAGGATGCGGCCGATTTCATCGATCGCCACGATGCCCTGGCCGAATTCCCGCAAGAACTGCCAGTCTTCGCCACGATGCGGCCAAGCGACGGTCATCGACAGCGCATGCAACTTGTCGAGGGCGACGCTGTCGATCCCGGCAATGTGCGTCTCGAAACTGTCGACGAACCTGGATTCGGATGTCAGTTCGCTCACTCCCACCCCCTGCCGCATTTTTCTGGCCAAGCCTGCGCCCGGAAACTTCTCTGACCAGACTAGAACAGATCGTTCGATACAATTCACTGGTTGGGCCGGCGCAAACACAACAATCGACCAAATCCGCTGCGCTTTCGGCAAATAAAGCCTGGACCGTCCTCTAAAGTCATTGACTAGGCCCGACCGGCCGCAGTCGCCGTTCACCGTGAGCCTGGAATGTCGCCTCCCGTCAGCCCAGTTGCAAGCACCCTCAAAGATCCCCGCACTGTGAGGAATCCCATGCAGGCAATTGAAATTCTCGAAAGGCTCGTTGGCTTCCCCTCCGTCGTCGGCACGCCGAATGGCGAGATCGTCGCGTGGATCCGGCACTATCTGCAAAGCCACGGCGCTGACGTCACCGAGCTTCCCGGCCCGGAAGGCGATCGGTCGAACCTCTTCGCCACGATCGGCCCGAAGGAAACGCCGGGCTATATCCTCTCAGGCCATATGGACGTGGTCTCCGCCGCCGAAGGCGGCTGGACCAGCGATCCGTTCCGCCTGCGCGCCGAAGCGGACCGCCTCTACGGACGCGGCGCCACCGACATGAAGGGCTTCCTGGCCGTCGTTCTCGCCGCCGTCCCTGCGCTTGCTGCCATGCCACTTCGCCAGCCCGTCCACCTTGCCTTTTCCTATGATGAGGAGGCCGGCTGCCGCGGCGTGCCGCACATGATTGCCTGCCTGCCGGAGCTCTGTGCAGCCCCGCTTGGTGCAATCATCGGCGAGCCGAGCGGCATGCGGGCGATCCGC
>NZ_JALBGX010000240.1:0-4827 GCF_023006465.1 Rhizobium sp. PRIMUS64
AGGGGCAGGCGCCGGCGCGCCAGGCGGCGATCCATGCCGGCCTGCCTTTCGCCACCGCGGCGAGTACCGTCAACAAGATGTGCGGCTCGGGCATGAAGGCGGTGATGATGGCGCATGACCTGATTGCCGCCGGCAGCGCCTCAGTGGCGATTGCAGGTGGCATGGAAAGCATGACGAATGCGCCCTATCTTCTTGACAAGGCCCGTGGCGGCTACAGGCTCGGCCATGGGCGTGTCGTGGATCACATGTTCCTCGACGGGCTGGAGGATGCTTATGACAAGGGGCGCTTGATGGGCAGCTTCGCGGAGGATTGCGCCGAGGCCTATCAATTCACGCGCGAGGCGCAGGACAACTACGCCATCGCCTCGCTGACGCGGGCGCAGAAGGCGATTGCCGAAGGCTGTTTCGAAAGTGAGATTGTGCCGGTCACGGTAAAATCAGGCAAAGCCGAGCAGGTGGCGAGCCGCGACGAACAGCCCGGCAAGGCGAAGCTCGACAAGATCCCGACGCTGAAACCCGCCTTCCGCGAGGGCGGCACGGTGACCGCCGCCAATTCCAGCTCGATCTCCGATGGCGCGGCAGCCCTGGTGCTGATGCGCCGCTCCGAGGCGGAGCATCGCGGCCTCAAGCCGCTTGCCACCATCCTTGGCCATGCCACTCATTCGCAGGCGCCCAATCTTTTCGCCACGGCGCCGATCGGCGCGTTGCAGAAACTGTCCGATCGCACTGGCTTGCCGCTGTCGGAGGTCGATCTGTTCGAAATCAACGAGGCTTTCGCCGTCGTCGCCATGGCGGCGATGCGCGATCTCAACCTGCCGCATGAAAAAGTGAATGTGCATGGCGGCGCCTGCGCGCTAGGCCATCCGATCGGCGCCTCGGGGGCTCGCATCCTGGTGACGCTGCTTGCAGCACTGGAGCGATACGACCTGAAGCGCGGCATGGCGGCGCTCTGCATCGGCGGCGGCGAGGCGACCGCCGTTGCCATCGAACGGCAATAGGAGAGGGAGAGAACAGATGATCCTTTCCGACCTCCAGCAGCAGATCTCAGATCTCGCCCGCGACTTTGCCCGTGACCGGCTGGCGCCGGGGGCAGCCAAACGCGACCGGGAGCATCTCTTCCCGCGCCAGGAACTGAAGGAGATGGGTGAACTCGGGCTGCTCGGCATGCTGGTGCCGGAAGCCTATGGGGGATCGGATACCGGCGTGGTCGCCTATGCCGCGGCGCTGGAGGAAATTGCCGCGGGTGACGGGACGTGTTCGACGATCATGAGCGTGCATAGCTCCGTCGGCTGTGTGCCGATCCTGAAATTCGGTACCGAGGAGCAGCGGCAGCGCTTCCTGCCGAAACTGGCAAGCGGCGAATGGATTGGCGGCTTTGCGTTGACCGAGCCGCAGGCCGGTTCCGATGCTTCGAACCTGAAGACCCGGGCGCGGCGTGACGGTGACCACTACGTGATCGACGGCTCCAAGCAATTCATCACCTCGGGCAAGAACGGCGATGTCATTATCGTCTTTGCCGTTACCGATCCCGATGTCGGCAAGAAGGGCATCACCGCCTTCATCGTGCCGACGGATACGCCGGGCTACGAGGTGATCCGCGTCGAGGAAAAACTTGGATTGCATTCCTCCGATACCTGCCAGATCGCCTTCAACAGCATGCGCATTCCGGCAGAACTCAGGCTCGGTGCGGAAGGCGAGGGCTATCGCATCGCGCTCGCCAATCTCGAGGGGGGACGGATCGGCATTGCGGCGCAGGCCGTCGGCATGGCGCGGGCGGCCTTTGAGGCGGCGCGCGACTATGCCAAAGAGCGCACGGCCTTCGGCAAGCCGATCGTCGAGCATCAGGCCGTTGCTTTCCGCCTTGCCGATATGGCGGTGCGGATCGAGGCGGCCCGGCAACTTGTTTTTCATGCCGCCTCGCTCAGGGAGGCCGGGCTGCCCTGCCTGTCGGAAGCCTCGATGGCGAAGCTCTTTGCCTCCGAGATGGCCGAGCGCGTCTGCTCCGATGCGATCCAGATCCATGGCGGTTATGGCTACATGGCTGACTATCCGGTTGAGCGCATCTATCGCGATGTACGCATCTGCCAGATCTATGAAGGAACGAGCGACGTGCAGCGCATGGTGATCGCCCGCAACCTATAAGAACCACATCCGGCCCTGCTTCTGGAGGAGAGGAGCAAGGCCGGCAAAGGGAGGAAAGAAAAAGCATGGTGGATTCCGCTCGGTTGAGCCTGCATGTTCCCGAACCCGCCGTTCGCCCCGGCGGTCAGCCCGATTTTTCCAACGTCAAGATTGCCAAGGCCGGTTCGGTGCCACGGCCGGAGGTGGATGTCGCATCCGAAGATATCCGCGACCTCGCCTATTCCATCATCCGTGTTTTGAATCGCGAAGGCGAGGCGGTCGGTCCCTGGGCAGGGTCGCTCTCCAATGAGGAGTTGCTGACCGGGCTTCGCAACATGATGAAGCTGCGCGCCTTCGACGCCCGCATGCTGATGGCGCAGCGGCAGGGCAAGACCTCCTTCTACATGCAGCATCTCGGTGAAGAGGCCGTCAGCTGCGCCTTTCGCAAGGCGCTCGAGAAGGGAGACATGAATTTCCCGACCTATCGCCAGGCAGGTCTGCTGATTGCCGACGACTATCCGATGGTCGAGATGATGAACCAGATCTACTCGAACGAGAGCGATCCCCTGCGCGGCCGGCAATTGCCGATCATGTATTCCTCCAAGGAACATGGCTTCTTCACCATCTCGGGCAATCTCGCCACCCAATATGTGCAGGCCGTCGGCTGGGCGATGGCCTCGGCGATCAAGAACGACAGCCGCATTGCCGCGGCCTGGATCGGCGACGGATCGACGGCGGAATCGGATTTCCACTCGGCGCTCGTTTTCGCCTCGACCTACAAGGCGCCGGTCATCCTCAACATCGTCAACAATCAGTGGGCGATCTCCACCTTCCAGGGCATCGCCCGCGGCGGCTCCGGCACCTTCGCGGCGCGCGGCCTCGGCTTCGGCATTCCGGCGCTGCGTGTCGACGGAAACGACTATCTCGCCGTCCATGCCGTCGCCCGCTGGGCGGCGGATCGCGCGCGGCGCAATCTCGGCCCGACGCTGATCGAATATGTGACCTATCGCGTCGGCGCCCATTCGACCTCCGACGATCCGAGTGCCTATCGACCCAAGACGGAATCGGAGGTCTGGCCGCTCGGCGATCCCGTGCTGCGGCTGAAGAAACATCTGATCGTCAAGGGTGCATGGTCGGAGGAGCGGCATGTACAGGCCGAAGCCGAAATCATGGACGAGGTGATCGAGGCGCAGCGCCAGGCAGAGGCGCATGGCACGCTGCATGCCGGCGGCAGGCCTTCGGTGCGCGACATTTTCGAGGGCGTCTATGCCGAGATGCCGCCGCATATCCGCCGCCAGCGGCAGAAGGCGGGGTACTGACATGGCCAGAATGACGATGATCGAGGCCGTGCGCAGCGCTATGGACGTCTCGATGGCACGCGACGACAATGTCGTCGTTTTCGGCGAGGACGTCGGCTATTTCGGCGGCGTCTTTCGCTCGACGCAGGGCCTGCAGGCAAAATACGGCAGAACGCGCTGCTTCGATACGCCGATCAGCGAATCCGGAATCGTCGGCACGGCGATTGGCATGGCCGCCTACGGGCTGAAGCCCTGTGTCGAAATCCAGTTCGCCGATTACATGTATCCGGCCTATGACCAGCTGACGCAGGAGGCGGCTCGCATCCGCTACCGGTCCAACGGCGATTTCACCTGCCCGATCGTGGTGCGCATGCCGACCGGCGGCGGAATCTTCGGCGGCCAGACGCACAGCCAGAGTCCGGAGGCGCTTTTTACCCATGTCTGCGGGCTGAAGGTGATTGTGCCGTCCAATCCCTATGACGCCAAAGGCCTGCTGATCGCGGCGATCGAGGATCCCGATCCTGTCATGTTCCTAGAGCCGAAGCGCCTCTATAACGGCCCCTTCGATGGCCATCACGAGCGGCCGGTGACGCCCTGGTCGAAACACGACCTCGGAGAGGTGCCTGACGGCCACTACACCATCCCGATCGGCAAGGCCGAGGTGCGTCGCGTGGGATCGGCGGTGACCGTGGTTGCCTACGGCACCATGGTGCATGTGGCGCTTGCCGCAGCCGAGGATGCCGGCATCGATGCCGAGGTGATCGATCTTAGAAGCCTGCTGCCGCTCGATCTCGACACGATCGTCAACTCAGTCTCGAAGACGGGTCGCTGTGTCGTCGTGCATGAGGCAACCCTGACGTCCGGCTTCGGCGCCGAAGTCGCGGCGCTGGTGCAGGAGCATTGCTTCTATCATCTCGAAGCGCCGGTCGTGCGCGTTGCCGGCTGGGACACGCCCTATCCGCATGCGCAGGAGTGGGACTATTTCCCCGGTCCCGGCCGTGTCGGGCGGGCGCTTGCCGAAGTCATGGAGGCTTGAGCCGTGGGCGAATTCATCATCAAGATGCCCGATGTCGGGGAGGGGGTCGCCGAGGCCGAGATTGTGGAGTGGCACGTGAAGACAGGAGATCCCGTCCGCGAGGACATGGTGATCGCCGCCGTCATGACCGACAAGGCCACCGTGGAAATTCCGTCTCCCGTCAATGGCATCGTCATATGGCTTGCCGGCGAGGTTGGAGACCGCATCGCGGTCAAGGCCCCGCTGGTGCGGATCGAGACGGCGGGAGATGTCGGCGAGGCTCAGCCTATGCAGATCTCGCAGACGCCGATTGCCGAAACGCCCAGAGCCGAGATGGCAAGACCTGCTCCGGCAGCGCCAGCCCCTGCGGCGGCGCCAGTGCCGACGGCGGCG
>NZ_JALBGX010000241.1:0-4767 GCF_023006465.1 Rhizobium sp. PRIMUS64
AACCGGGGAGTCGGTGCCCGGGCCAACAACCGATCAATCCGCCGTCCAGCCAGCCGATCCCTTGGTCGTCCGGTCTACCGGCCAGCCGGTCGACGGGCCAGCCCGTGAACCGGTGGTCGGGCCAACCGGTGAACCGGCTACGGGGCCGACCGATCAATTGAGGGGCGGTCCGAGCGGTGAACCGGCCGTCCGGAAGGGCGGTCGGCTGGGGAGCCCGGCGCAGTGATCGGCGCTTGAGATGATTGATTTCCGTTCGATCTCGTAACTCCGAGCATTGGCTGAAGTACGAAGCTTGCTGACACCGGTTGACGGCTGGAGCCATCTGTATTGAGAGTAGCTCTCATCTTGCAGGAGGTCCCGATGGATGGAAGCGGCACGACGATCAGGCATATCCAGGCAGACGAAGTGGAGGCTTTCCGGCGCATCCGTCTGGAAGCGCTTCGCACCGAACCGTCTCTCTTTGCAAGCCGCTACGAAGACTGGGCGGCTCTTTCTCTCGAGGAGTGGCGCAACCGCCTGAACGAACCGGTTTTCATCGCCTTTCAGGATGGCGAACCCGTCGGCATAACGGGCCTGCTCCGGCAGCGGTCGAGCAAGATGGTTCATCGCGCGACGATCATCATGGTTTACGTCAGAAGGAGCCTGCGCGGAACGGGGCTTGCCGCGAGGCTGCTCAGCGCGGCTGCCGACCATGCGCGCGATATCGGCATCCTGCAGCTGGAGCTCTTTGTCAGCGCGGAGAACCCGGCGGCAATACGGTTCTATCAGCGGGAAGGCTTTTCCGAGATCGGCAGAATTCCCGGCGGGGTTCTGGAGGAGGGCAGGGAGATCGACGACGTCATGATGGCTCGCCGTCTGGTCGGTTAGCTCTCACGCGATGTTTCGGCGCATATCGGTTTGCCCGAGCTATTGACCTCAAGCGGGGTTGGGGTTGCAGGATGCCGGTATGGGCTGGAGGGTTGGCTGTGACGAAAATCCTGAAAGACGAGGATCTTGTCGGTAGCGGGTTGATGGCGGTCGCGATCGATGCGCTCGAGACAGCTTTTCCCGCGAGAGCCGGCAATCGGCTGATCTCTCCGCCCCGGCATCATGTCTCGTTTCCCGATCGGGGCGATCTCGTCTTCACCGTCGGTGGCATCCTTGGCGAGAAACCGCTCGCGGGCTTTCGGGTCTATGAAACATTCGACGGGGTGGAGCATTCGCAGATCGTCGCTGTGTGGTCGGCCGACGACGCCAGGCTCAAAGGCATCGTTCTCGGAGAGCGCCTCGGCAGCCTCAGAACCGGTGCGATCGGAGGTCTCGCCATCCGCCACCTCAGCGCGCCGGATGCCAGGACCGTCGGGATCCTCGGTAGCGGAGCCCAAGCGCGAACCCAGCTTGCCGCGGCTGCCACCGTTCGGAAACTGGACCGCGCTCGCGTCTATAGCCGCGACGCAAAAAATCGAACCGCCTTCGCAGCTGAGATGCAGCAGGCCTTGGGCATTGAGGTGGAGCCTGCCGGCAGCGCCTCTGAAGCCGTTGATGACGCCGACATCGTCATCTGCGCGACGACGAGCCAAACACCGGTCATCCATGCGCGGGATTTGAAGCCCGGGATGCACGTCAACACCGTTGGCCCGAAAACACATCAGGGATACGAACTGGGCCTGGATATCGCCGATGTCGCAGCCGTGATCGCGACGGACTCTCCCGAATAGACGCGCGCCTATGCTTCGCCCTTTTTCCTCGCCGGCTCCGGCAATGAGCATCGCATGGCCGATCTTGCCGATATCATTGCCGGGAAAGCGGCCGGTCGGGGATCGCCTGGCGATACGACCCTGTTTTGCTCCGTCGGGCTGGCTGGAACCGAAGTCGTCGTCGCCTCGGCAATCCTTGATAGTTTATAGGCCAGTTTCTCAGGCCAGCCCGAGAACATCTCCCATTGTGTATTCGCCGGGTGCGCGCCCTGCGACCCAGCGGGCGGCGGCAAGTGCGCCGCGGGCGAACATGCCGCGATCGAGAGCCGAATGGGAGAGCGTCACGACTTCCTCGGCGGCGGCAAACAGGACGCTGTGTTCTCCGATGATCCCGCCGGCGCGCAAGACGGCGAAGCCGATTTCGCCGGTCGGGCGCTCACCGGTGATGCCGTCACGCCCGCGCCGCTCGACGGATGCGAGGGAAACCCCGCGGCCCTCGGCGGCGGCTTCGCCGAGCATCAGCGCCGTACCGGACGGCGCGTCGATCTTCCTGTTGTGATGGGCTTCGAGGATTTCGATATCCCAGGCATGCGCGGGAAGGGCGCGGGCCGCCTGGGCGACGAGGCCGACCAGCATGTTGACGCCGATGGAGAAATTGCCGGAGCGCAGGATCGGAATCGTGCGAGCAGCCTCTGCGATCCGTTCGAGTTCATCCGGCTCGAAACCCGTCGCCCCGATCACCAGGGCCGGTCCACCGGCCAAAGCGCACAAGCCGGCAAGTTCGGCGGCAGCGTTTCCCGTCGTGAAATCCAGGATCACGTCGGCCGCTCCGATCGCGGCCGACCGGTCGATCAGCCCGGTGCCGATGGCGCCCTCACGGCCGATGCCGCCGACGAAAGCAAAATCTGGATCGGCCGCCAGCAGCGGCAGGATGGCGCGCCCCATGCGACCGTTCGCACCGGCGACGGCTATATTGATTGGTGATATCACGGTCTTTCCTTGCTCGCGATGTTTTCGGCTGAGCGGCTATTTACGTCCTGCATTCGTGCCGGAGAAGGCGACCTGCAACTAATGCATTCCGCTCCCGGCGCAAAACCGTATCTCCTGTGGTCCGTCTGGTCGCCTGCCGCTTACCAGTTGCCGGGATCGGCGGTGTGATCGATGCTGGCGAATTCGTCGGCCTTGTGCCGATCCAGCTTCACCTCCGTTGTCGCTTTCGTCTCGTCGGTGACGGAGTAGCGGTCAGGGATCGGTCCCGTTGATAGTTCCTGATACATGAGCAAGGCGGCCTCCTCGGCGGTATCGGCCTCGATCTCTCGGGTGATTGATACGGTGAACTTGTGCATGGCTTCGGCCCTCTCGATCGATGCGGCGGCGTGCGCAGTTTGCACAGTCTGACACGAGTTTTGTGTCGATGACACCAAAACTGCTCGCTTAGAATTTGATTCATGCGATGGCTTCAGGTCTTTGTTTTTATGAATGTCGTGATCCCCGGCCGCCAGACAGTTTCGGGCGAAGTCAGCTGAGGGGGGATAGGTCATGCGCCTGAATCAAGTAACCGTTACGATGCCTGACCTTGATGCGGGCTGGAACTTCTACTGCATTCTCGGTCTCAGACCCGTCGTCGACGCCCGTCCCCGGTATGCGCGTTTTGTCTGCCCGGACGGAGACAGCACCTTCTCCTTGCATCAGGGCGTAAGTGGTGGTGGTGGCGGAACCACGGTGTATTTCGAGTGCGAGAACCTGGACGAGACGGTCGGCAGTCTCAGCGAAGCCGGTCTTCGTTTCGTGAGCGGGCCGGAGGACAAGAATTGGCTCTGGCGTGAAGCGGAGCTGTTCGACCCCGGCGGCAACCGCATCATTCTCTATTTCGCCGGTTCGAACCGCCTGGATCCGCCGTGGCGGGTGGATCAAGGTCGGCCCGCTTGAGGTAGGTGCTCGGCCGTCCCCGAATTGACGAATCGCGGCCGCCTCGGCATCTTCGGCTCGGCGTGGCCTAACGCCGAACCTCTCCAGACCTTCCCCAGCAGGGTCTTCAACCGGAGGCAAAGGGACTTTCGTCTCGGGTCGTGATCTTGGTCCTGATGTTTTGGGCTGTTGCTGGGGAACGATGTCCGGAACGTGAGAGGCCCTGATATGACTGAGAATGGAAATTTCAAACGGCGGGTGCGTGCGCGCGCCGCCAAGACGGGTGAATCCTACACGACCGCCCGCATGCATGTTTTCCCCAAGTCGGCGAACGACGCAGCGCCTGAGGCAAGACGCCTGCGTCTCGCCGTGGCGCAGACCACCTATGCGGACGATCCCCGCGATATCGACAAGCTTCGCTGGAGCGGCCAGGAGATGCGCCTGCTGATGCGGCAGGCGCGGGAGGCGGGCGCGCGGCTCATCCATTTTCCCGAAGGAGCGACATCATCGCCCAACAAGCGCATCATGTCGGAAATCGGGCCGCGAGAGATCGGGCCCTCCGATTGGCGGCGGTTCGAATGGGCCGTGCTTCGCGAGGAGTTGGATTCAACGCGCAGGCTGGCGCACGAGTTGGGGCTCTGGGCGGTCATCGGCTCGGTGCATCCGCTGACGGCGCCGCACCGGCCGCACAACAGCCTCTATGTCGTCTCCGACCGCGGCGAACTGGTGACGCGCTACGACGAGCGCCTACTGTCGAACACCAAGATCTCTTTCATGTACACGCCGGGTTCGATCCCCGTGACCTTCGAGGTCGACGGCATCCGCTTTGGTTGCTCGCTCGGTATGGAGTGCCACTATCCGGAGATTTTTAGCGAATATGAGCGGCTCGACGTCCATTGCGTGCTGTTCTCGACAACAGGCGGTTCGCCGGCCAACGAGCCGTCCTTCGCCGCCGAGGCACAAGGGCATGCGGCGAGCAACAGCTACTGGGTCAGTTTCTCGATCCTTGCTCATCCCGGTCAGGCTGATCCGGCCTCTTCCGGGATCGTCGCGCCCGGCGGCCGATGGGCGGCGCAATGCCCTGCGGAAGGAACGGCCGCGATATCGCTCGCCGATATCGACGACAATCCCGGCGATCTTTCCCGGCCGTGGCGGCGCAAGGCGCGGAGCGGCCTCTACGAGC
>NZ_JALBGX010000242.1:0-4738 GCF_023006465.1 Rhizobium sp. PRIMUS64
CGATGCGTTTGTCGTCCAGCTGCAACGCGACGCGGGCGGCGCGCGTCGCGCCGAGCACCAAATCGTGCCTGTCGACGGCCAGCAAAGCGGCGGCGGAATTGGTGCCGGCCGGGACCATCAGGAAACGGGCGCCGGCAAAGGCCGAGCGGAAGAGGTTGAGCTCGATGCGCATCGCTGCATCGCGCACGGTCTGCGTTAGGATCGCCAGCGTCATCTCGTTGACGTCTTCGCGACATGCGGAGATGTCGAGGGCTGCGGCCACCCGGCCACGATGATCGCGGATCGGCGCCGTCGTGCAGCTGAGGCTGGTATTCGAGCTGAAAAAATGCTGATCGCGGAAGATGGCGACGGCACGCTCGTCGGCAAGTGCAGTGCCGATACCGTTGGTGCCGATGCTGGCCTCTGTCCAGACCGAGCCGGTCCAGAGGCCGAGTTCGCGGAATTCCTTGTCGTCGCCGGCAGCGCCCCGGCGCTCCAGCGCGATGCCGTTCTTGTCGGTCAGAAGCAGGCAACAGCCGGCCCTGCCAACGGTGGTAAAGAGACGATCGAGCTCTTCCGTCGCGCTGGCGATCAGCTGATCGGACTGCTCGCGCGCACGGCGGAATTCCAGGTCGGTGAGGCGCAGCGGAGCCCGCTGGTCCTCGGGGGCGAGCTGGTGCATGGTCATGCACCGCCGCCATGAGGCGACAACAGGAGAACTGGCTGCCGCAGAGTCGCGCTGGGCAGACGTGTAGACGTACTCGGCGTGCGCTGAGTGTTCGTGCATCGGCTCCTCCCACCGAATTTCAGCACACTCTGATGGAAAAGCGGCTGGTTTGCAATCGGCCGGCGCTGGCGCTCGTCAGCGTGCGGCGCCTCCTGACGAAAGTGGCCGAAATCACATTTCGGTGTTTGGTCAGCCATGGCGTAACAAATGACCCCTCTCCCTCGTAGTTCTGTACAGAAGCAAGGTTTGCCAGATGAGGAGATCCGACCATGCTGAACAGACGATTGTTGCTGATGGGCGCTGCTTTTGGGGCGCTTGCGGTTCGCTCAGGCCTGGCCGGCAAGGCAATCGCCGGCGAGAGGTTTGCGGTGACCCACACCGAGGAGGAATGGCGCAAGCTGCTGACGCCGGATCAATATGTCATCCTGCGCCAGGCGGGGACGGAACATCCCTTCACCAGTGCCTTGCTGCATGAGGAGCGAAAGGGCAATTTCGCCTGCGCCGGCTGCGACCAGGACCTCTTTTCCTCGACCACCAAATTCGACAGCGGCACTGGCTGGCCGAGCTTCTGGGCGCCGCTTGAAAATGCCGTCGGCACGACCGGCGACACGACCTTCAGCATGGCACGTACCGCCGTGCACTGCAGCCGTTGCGGCGGTCACCTCGGCCATGTCTTCGATGACGGCCCGAAGCCAACCGGGCTTCGCTACTGCATGAATGGTCTCGCTATGACCTTCCATCCGGCCTCGGTCTGATTGAGGATGATCTTGTTGTTTTGCCTCAAGGCTGACAGCTTCCAGCGCTCTAGCGCTGCAGCCAGGCCTCGATGCCACGGGCTGCCGCCCGGCCGGTCGCTAGGCAGGCGGTGAGGAGATAGCCACCAGTCGGCGCCTCCCAGTCGAGCATTTCGCCGGCGACGAAGGTGCCCGGCAGTGCCTTCAACATGTAGCTTTCGTCGACGCCGGTCCAGCGGATGCCGCCGGCTGAGGAGATCGCTTCGGCGATCGGGCGGGTTTCGATCACCGGCACCGGCAGAGCCTTGATCATGCGGGCGAGACGCTCCGGATCGGCTCGGTCGCGCTCGGGAGCGAGTTCGCGCAGCAGCGCCGCCTTGACGCCGTCGAGGCCGGCGCCCTTGCGCAGGCGGTTTGAAAAGCTCGATTTGGCGTCCTGCCGCGCAAGGTCGCGGCTGAGCCTCTCGATGGTGCGGCCGGGTGCAAGGTCGAGGGTCAGGGAAGCGCTGCCATGGTTCAGCAGCCGGTCGCGCAACGCGGCGGTATGGGTATAGACGAGGCTGCCTTCGATGCCGCTGCCGGTGATGACGAATTCGCCGGGAAAAGTGCCGGCCTCGGACGTGGCGGTGACTGATTTTACCGGCTCGCCGGCGAAACGCTCGCTGAAGTTCCCGCTCCATCCGACCACGAAGCCGCAATTGGCGGGTTGAAAAGTGTCAATTTCCACACCCCTGCCGGCCAGCCAAGGTACCCAGGTAGCATCCGAGCCGAGGCGCGGCCAGCTTGCGCCGCCGAGCGCCAGCAGGGCTGCGTCGCAATGGACGATGCCGCGCCCTTCGGGCGTTTCGAAAACATAGCCGTCTTCGGCAAAACCGGTCCAGCGGTGGCGGGTGCGCAGCGTGGCGCCCTGCGCCTCCAGCCGCCTGAGCCAGGCGCGCAGCAAAGGCGAGGCCTTCATCACCTTCGGAAATACCCGGCCGGACGAGCCGATGAAGGTTTCCGTCCCGAGCTCGCTTGCCCAATTCCTGATATCATCAGGGGTAAAGGCATCAAGAGCGGGGCGCAGACGGGCGGAGGTCGCTCCGAAGCGCGTGGTGAAACGGGCATAATCCTCGGAATGGGTGATGTTGAGACCGGACTTGCCGGCCAGCAGAAATTTGCGGGCAAAGGTCGGCATGGCATCATAGACGGTCACCGCATGACCGGAACGGGAAAGCAGTTCGGCAGCCGCTAGACCCGCCGGGCCGCCGCCGATGATTGCAGTCCGCTTCTGGTTCATTGATGTCTTCGCCCGATTCTGTCTCGTTCAGTTTTGGCGCGGGCGCGGATCGCCTGCAAGGGCGGAGATCAGTGGTGGGGATGCGTGCACTGGCCGTGGTCGGCGAGAACCTCGATGACGCGGCATTGATCGACGCGGCCGTGGCCGCAGCCTTCCACCATGGTTTCCAGCTCGGCTTTCAGCGCCATCAGGCTGCGGATGCGCTGCTCGACCTCGATGAGGCGGGCCTTGGCGATGGCGTCGGCCGAGGCACAGGATTGGTGCGGATCATCCTGCAGGGTGAGCAGCGTGCGGATCGCCTCGATCTCGAAGCCGAGTTCGCGGGCGTGGCGGATGAAGGCGAGGCGGCTGATATCGGCGGGTTCGAAGGAGCGCTGGTTGCCCTCGCTGCGGCTCGGCGCCGCGAGCAGCCCGATGCTCTCGTAATAACGCACCGTCGGCACCTTGACGCCACTCTGGCGAGCAGCTTCGCCGATCGTGATCCTTTTCATAATTTTCCTCTTGCACCTCTAGTCGCTAGAGGATGTAGGAGGGATGCTTCTATTTGACAAGGAAGCGGTTCATGGCTGAGAGCGAAACACGATACCGGGTTGGCGGCATGGATTGCGCCGCCTGCGCAACCAAGATCGATACAGCGGTCAGACGCGTGGCGGGTGTCGCCGATGTTTCCGTCTCGGTGATGGCGGGCACGATGACCGTCCGGCACGATGGCAGCAGCGATCTCAAGACGATCGAGAAGAAGGTCACCGGGCTCGGCTATTCCGTCGCGCCGCTTGCCGGAAACGCTGCGCCTGCGCATGAACACGGCTCGCAGCACCGTCACGACTATGGACATGATCACGGCGATCACGGTGATCACGCGGGCCATGACCACGACCATGAAGGGCACGATCATGCAAGTCATGACCACGACCATTCTCACGAACGTGGCGAGAAGGAAATCGAGGGGCTGCACGGGCACGACCATGCGCCGATGGCCGGTCCCTGGTGGCAGAGTAGGAAGGGCCGGCTGACCATCCTTTCGGGTGCGGCACTCGTTGCCGCCTATGCCGTCGGCCATCTCGTGCCGGCGATTGCGTCCTATGCCTTCATCGTCGCCATGCTGATCGGGCTGGTGCCGATCGCTCGGCGCGCTGTCATGGCTGCCCTCTCAGGAACACCGTTTTCGATCGAGATGCTGATGACGATCGCCGCTGTCGGCGCCGTCATCATCAATGCCGGCGAAGAGGCGGCAACCGTCGTGTTCCTCTTTCTGGTTGGCGAGCTGCTGGAAGGGGTGGCAGCGGGCAAGGCGCGCGAAAGCATCCAGTCGCTGACGGCCCTGGTGCCGAAGAGTGCGCTACTCGAAGACAATGGGCAGACACGGGAGGTGCCGGCGGAAAGCCTTTCGGTCGGCGCCATCATCATGGTTCGTCCTGGCGACCGGATCTCGGCGGACGGCATCATCATCTCAGGCGAGAACGCGATCGACGAGGCGCCGGTGACGGGCGAGAGCACGCCGGTGCGCAAGGGCGTCGATGCCGTCGTTTTTGCCGGCACGGTGAATGGCGATGCGGTCCTCAGGGTTCGCGTCACGGCGGCTGCCGCCGACAATACCATCGCCCGCGTCGTCAAGCTGGTGGAGGAAGCTCAAGAATCGAAGGCGCCGACCGAACGCTTCATCGATCGGTTCTCGCGCTATTACACGCCCGGCGTCGTCGTGGTCGCAGCGCTTGTCGCGGTCGTTCCACCGTTGCTGTTCGCTGGGCCGTGGGGCGAATGGGTCTATAAGGGCCTTGCGATCCTTTTGATCGGCTGCCCCTGCGCGCTCGTCATCTCGACGCCGGCGGCGATCGCCGCCTCGCTTTCATCCGGTGCGCGGCGCGGGCTGCTGATGAAGGGCGGCGCGGTGTTGGAAACGCTCGGCAAGGTGACGACGGTCGACGAGAATGGCCGGATCAACGCCGCGCCCTTCAGTTTCTTCAACTGCCTGTCGGCCGATCCGCCGATCCTTGCGATCGGGGTCGAGAATAATGCCGA
>NZ_JALBGX010000243.1:0-4640 GCF_023006465.1 Rhizobium sp. PRIMUS64
GAAGGGGCCGTACCGCTCGGCTGGGCCGGCGTCTCGCCGCCTGCTGCCGGCTGCTGCACCTGCTCGGTCTGCTGCTGCGCCTTCTGGGCTTCCTGCGCCTTGCGCTGGGCCTCGATGCGCGGATTCATATAGAGAAACTGCCAGCCGAGGACGATCAGCACCGAGAGAGCGATCGCAATGAAGTAATTGCGGTTGTTTTCCATCATACGTTCCTGGGGCGTCCGTCTCCGGAGCGCCGGTGTTTCGGCCTGGTTTCCACGCGGGATTTCAGTTCCGCGGCCAATTCCTGGAAGGACGCGTCAAGCACGTCCCTGCGCGCGACAACCACATAGTCGTGTCCGGGCTGCATTGCAAACCCCGCATGAAGCCGCACCGCCTCTTTCAGGCGGCGGCGCATGCGGTTCCGTTCGACCGCGTTGCCATGTTTTTTGGTGACTGTAAAACCGACGCGTGCCTGGCTGTCGGGTTCCTTCCGGTCGAGGACTTCGAGAAGGAAGAGGCCGCCCCGGCGTTTTTCGCCCTCGCGTACGGCAAGAAACTGCGGGCGGCTCTTCAGCCGCCCGACAGTGTGTTTCTTCTCACTGGTCGTCAATTCGCCCGCCATCTCTTACCGGGCTACCCGGCCTTACGCCGACAGACGATTGCGGCCCTGCGCGCGGCGGGCTGCGATGACCTTGCGGCCACCCTTCGTGGACATGCGGGCACGGAAACCGTGGCGACGCTTGCGAACAAGCTTGGATGGTTGGTAGGTACGCTTCATTTATTTTAAACACCGCGGAGTGCGGCCCTTCTTGAATTTGCATAATGCAAGGAGCGTTGTTTTTCGAACGGGCGGGCCATGAAAGGCTTGAGTGACCGAACGTGCGCGGGCTTATAAGGATGAAGCCCGCAAAAGTCAATTATGCCGGATAATTTCACTCTGCACTGCCGGCCTCGAAAGTAATTTCGCACTCTGGTGTTAAGAAATAAGGCATGCCCTGAGTGGTTGTAGTTTTGCGCCGCGGCAGATCGATCGCCCCGGTTTTCAGGCGTTTACGCCGCCCGACCGCATTCGGCACGGATCATTTCCGAAGCCATAATCGTAAATATTAGAAATCTAACTTTAATAAATTTCGCCGATATTCAACCATCGACTGGGAATTTGCTTTCCAGGCAGTGGCGTAGGTAGGAGCATTGCATTGAAGATCCGGGGCAAAATAAATCTGCTGGTTTGCGTGATGGGCGCGGTCGCACTTCTGATCGGCGCAACGGCATTGTCGGCCATGCACGAATACAGTCGCAACCTGACGGCTTACGAGCACGCCGCCGCCCGCGCCTATGCCGGCGAACGGCTCAACCGTTTCGTCACGGCGGTGGTCATGGAATCGCGCGGCATCTATGCGGCCAAGACGATCAAGGATACGCCGAATTTCGCCAAGGGCCTGATGGCCGACCTCGACGAGATCGACAAGGTCATCTCGGGCTGGGCGCCGCTCGTTCCCGAGAGCCAGAAGGCCGATTTTGCCAAGCTTGTCGCCCGCGCCGCGGAATTCCGCACCTTCCGCACGGAGACCGCCCGCCTCGGCACGGAAGTCGGCCCCGAAGCCGCCGGCCAACAGGGCAACAATGACGCCAACCGCGCCAACCGCAAGGCGTTCCAGGCGGAAATCGATGCCGTCGTCGCCACCGACAAGGCAGCACTGGAAACCGTCAACGCCGAGATCGAGAGCTTCCGCTCCCAGGTGCTTATGCTCGTGCTCAGCATCACCGGCATCGGTATCGCGGTCGGCATCGGCATGGGCTTCTATATCGGCACCAGCCATCTCAGCCGCCCGATCAAGCGCGTCACCCATGCGATCAAGGAAGTCGCCGATGGCAATTTCGACGCCGAGGTCCCCTTTGCCGGCCGTCCGGACGAAATCGGCGAGATGGCCGCAGCGGTTGCGGTCTTCAAGGCGAACGGCCTCGCCGTCAAGCGCTTGAACGCCCAGGAAGCGGCGATGCGCGCCAAGAGCGACGACCTGCAGTCGAGCATGTCCGTCGTCGTGGCTGCGGCTGCGGCCGGCGATTTCGGCCACCGCATCAGCAAGGACTACGAGGACGACAACCTCAACCAGTTCGCCGGCAACATCAACACGCTGCTGTCGAGCGTCGATGCCGGCATCGGCGAGACCCGCCGGGTCATCGCAAGCCTTGCCGAAGGCGACCTCACCCAGACGATGAGCGGCAACTTCCAGGGCGCCTTCGCCGAGCTGCAGCAGAACGTCAACAATACTTTCGTCACCCTGCAGGCGACGATGCGCGAAGTGCGCGAGACGACGGAAGCGATGAACGGCAACACCGCCGAGCTACGCAATGCCAGCGACGACCTGTCGAAGCGCACCGAGCAGCAGGCAGCCGCCCTCGAAGAGACCTCGGCGGCGCTCGACGAGATCACCGCCGTCGTCCAGAATTCCACCGAGCGGGCGCATGAAGCCACCATCATGGTCTCCGAAGCCAAGGAGAATGCCGGCCGCTCCGGCGTCGTCGTGCGCAATGCCGTCGAGGCCATGGGCCGCATCGAGCAGGCCTCGCGCGAAATCAGCCAGATCATCAATGTCATCGATGAGATCGCCTTCCAGACCAACTTGCTTGCGCTGAATGCCGGCGTCGAGGCCGCACGCGCCGGCGATGCCGGAAAGGGCTTCGCGGTGGTGGCGCAGGAAGTGCGCGAACTCGCCCAGCGTTCGGCAACGGCTGCCAAGGACATCAAGGCGCTGATCACCAAGTCGGGCAACGAGGTGCAGGTTGGCGTCAAGCTGGTCCAGGCGACCGGCGAGGCGCTGGCCGAAATCGGCACCCGCGTTATCGCCATCAACGACCATATCCATTCGATCGCGACGGCTGCGACCGAACAGTCGACCGGCCTCAAGGAGGTCAATACCGCCGTCAACCAGATGGACCAGGTGACACAGCAGAATGCTGCGATGGTGGAAGAGACCTCTGCCGCCACGCACAGGCTTTCGGCCGAAGCCGGTGGACTGGTGCGCCTCATTGCCCGCTTCAAACTGTCGGATGATGCGCCGGCAGCTGTGGCGCTTGTCCGCAACGAGCCGCAAAGACCGGTTGCCTCGCCGGCCCGCCGGGCGATCGCCAAGGTTGCCCGCGCCTTCGGCGGCAATGCGGCCGCAGCCGAGCAGAGCTGGGAAGAGTTTTAAGCTTTACCGATCACGCGCCTTCGAACGCCGCCTTCGGGCGGCGTTTTCTTGTGGCGACATGACGCTGCTCGCAAAGATTTGAAAGCGGAGCATCTTGGTCTAATATAGAGCTCAGCGGTAAGGGCGGCTGAAATGCTGCCGATCGGGCGAGACCAGAATGCCGAACCAAGATCAGGGCGATAATCCCTCGGCGGAAAACCCGGCGGCCGGCGAGGCTGCAAGGACGCCGTGCCCGTCTGCTGGCCTGTTCGGCGGCCTTTCCGGCAAGCTGCTCTGGCTCACCGTCGTCTTTATCATGCTCGCCGAAATCCTGATCTTCTTTCCCTCGGTCGCCAGCATGCGCGTGCGCTGGCTGCAGGATAGGCTGAATACGGCCGCTGCCGCGGCGATCGTCATCGATGGGCTGCAGCCGGTCGAGCTGCCGCGCGCGCTGCAGAAAGAGACCTTGGAGGCGACCGGCACCAAGGCGATCGTACTGCGCAAGGACGGCACCTCGCGGCTGCTGGCGACGACCGATATGCCGACCTCGGTCGACGAATCCTACGATCTCACCGACGTGCCGCCGGTAACGGCAATCCGCGATGCGCTCGACACACTCGTCTTCGGCGGCAGCAGGATGATCCGCGTCTATGGTCCCGTCGGCGACACCAACACCGGCGTCGAGGTGGTGATGAAGGACAGGCCGCTGCGCAGGGCGATGTTCGTCTATTCCCGCAATGTCCTGTTGCTGTCGGTGCTGATCTCGCTGTTCACGGCGACGCTGATCTTCTTTGCGATCAACCGCATCCTTATCGGCCCGATCCGCCGGCTGACCGGCAGCATGCAGCAATTCTCGTCCGATCCCGACAATCCGGCCCATATCTATATCGGCGACGGCGGCCGCGACGAACTGGCGGTCGCCGGCCGCAACCTCACCTCGATGCAAATGGAGCTGCAAAAGACGCTGAAGCAGCAGAAGAATCTTGCCGCTCTCGGCCTTGCCGTTTCCAAGATCAATCACGACATGCGCAATATCCTGGCGTCGGCGCAGCTGATGTCGGACCGGCTGGTCGATGTCGATGACCCGATGGTCAAGAGCTTCGCTCCGAAGCTCTTGCGCACCATCGACCGCGCCGTCGGTTATACCACCGAGGTGCTGTCCTACGGCAAGGCGAGCGAATCCGCGCCGCGCCGCCGTCATATCCGCCTTTTGGAACTGACCCAGGACGTCAAGGACATGCTGGCGATCGATCCGCTCAGCGGCATCGAATTCGCAGAGCAGATCGGCGCCGAGCTTGAGGTCGATGCCGATGGCGAACAGCTTTTCCGCGTCATCCACAATCTTTGCCGCAACGCGCTGCAGGCGCTGACGTCGCCGGGCGAGGGCGGCCCGGGCTCCGTCAGGCGCATTACCGTCTCCGCCCAGCGCGTCGGCAGCGTCGTCAGCATCACGGTGGATGATACCGGCCCCGGCATGCCGCTGAA
>NZ_JALBGX010000244.1:0-4438 GCF_023006465.1 Rhizobium sp. PRIMUS64
GGCGGGGATGCGGCGCGGCGCAAGTGACAGCATGGCGGCGAAGGGTTTCAGCGCGCCACCCCGCATCAGGCCGTCGAAGGGCCGACCGAGGCGGGCGAGATTGAGCGCCAGGCGGAAGCGGCCGGGATAGGGCAGCACGGCGGCAAGGATGGCGCGCGTCAGCCGGTTCATGAACGGGCGTTTGTAGGTCTTTTCGATATGGGCGCGGGCGTGATCGACCAGATGCATGTAATCGACGCCGGAGGGACAGGTGGTGACGCAGGCAAGGCAGGAAAGACAGCGATCGATATGGGTGACGACCTCGGCATCGGCGGGGCGGCCGTTTTCCAGCATATCCTTGATCAGGTAGATGCGGCCGCGCGGGCTGTCGAGCTCGTTGCCGAGCGTCACATAGGTGGGACAGGTGGCGGTGCAGAAGCCGCAATGGACACATTTGCGCAGGATCTGCTCGGATTCGGCGACATCAGGGTCGAGAAGCTGAGTCAGGGTGAAGTTGGTTTGCATCTAGCGGGATCCCCAATGGGTCTTGGAGGTTTTGCTGGAGATATGCAGACACGGATCCATCTTGTCCCTCACCCCATCTTCCCCGGATTGAATATGCCGGCCGGATCGAACTTTTCCTTCACCCGCCGTGACAGCATCACCACCGCCTCGGGCTCGGGATGGAAGGCTGATGTGACCGCCCTCGCCTCATCCGATGCACGGATCAGCGTCGCATGGCCGCCACCGAGCGCCTTGATATAGCGACGGACCAGTTCGGCTTCTGGGCCTGCCTCCATGCGCATCCAGACGAGACCACCCTGCCAGTCGTAGAAGGCGTCGACGGCGGCTTCGAGGCGGAGTGCGGCGACCAGCTGATGGCCGGTGCCGGGGGCGACCGAGACGCGCCAGACCGGCCGCGCCGTGCCGTCGGCATAAGGCAGCACGTCACGAATTTCCTGCCAGAGCTTATGACTTTCCGGCTGCTCCAGCCGCGTGACCGTGGCGAAGGCCGACATTGCCGCGGCAAGCTTTTCGACGCGCACGTCGACCGAGCCCGGCAGGCCTTCGATGCGCAGAACCGTCGCTTCGCCCTCGGGCAATTTGCCGGCCAGGAATTTCCACGTCACCGTCAAGGGCAGATGCGCCGCACCCGAGACTTCGACCGGCAGCGCCATCGCCGCCGCCATGGCGTTTGCCGCCTCGGCGTCGTTGAGGCCGGACAGCATCACCGTCCGCTCCGTCTTCGGGCGCGGCGGCACACGGAAGGTGACTTCGGTGAGGAAACCCAACGTGCCATGCGAGCCGGCGACCAGCTTGGCGAGATCGAGGCCGGTGACATTCTTCATCACCCGGCCGCCGGCCTTGATGATCTCACCCCTGCCGTTGACGAAGCGCACCCCGAGCAGGCTGTCGCGGGCAGCACCCGCGATCAGCCGGCGCGGACCGGAGACATTGGCGGCGAAGACGCCGCCGATGGTCGGCTCACCGGATGTGCCCATCACAGGGCGATGATCCATCGGCTCGAAGGCGAGCATCTGGCCGCTCTCCGAAAGTGCCGCCTCGACCTCGGCAAGTGGCGTGCCGGATCGGACGGTCATGACCATTTCGCCGGGATTATAGGCGACGATGCCGGTAAGCCCGGTCGAGCGCAGCCGGTCCTCGGCAGCAACGGCATTGCCGAAGCCCGAGCGGCTATTGCCGCCGCAGATCACGAGCGGCCGGCCGCTCTGCGCATGGGTGCGGACGATCCCTGCTGCCTCTTCCTCGCTCGTCGGCATCAGATCGATCATGCAGCGGGGCGCCCTTCGAGCGGAAAGACCTTCGACGGATTGAGGAGCCAGCCCGGATCGAAGGCGGCACGCGCTGCCATCTGCTGGGCGAGGTCGGTCTCCGAATATTGGTGACGCATCAGGTCGCGCTTCTCGATGCCGACGCCATGTTCGCCGGTGAGGCAGCCGCCGGCATCGACGCAGAGCCTCAGAATATCGTTGCCGGCCGCCTCGGCACGGGCGGCATCCTCGGGATCGTTGGCGTTGAAGAGGATCAGCGGGTGCATATTGCCGTCGCCGGCATGGAAGACGTTGGCGACGCGCAGGCCGTAATGATCAACGATCTCGGCGGTTCTTTTCAGCACGTGGGAGAGCTGGCTGAGCGGCACGGTGCCATCCATGCAGATATAGTCGGCGATGCGGCCGGTGGCGCCAAAGGCGGATTTGCGGCCCTTCCAGATCAAGGCCGCCTCGGTCGCCGACTGGCATTCGCGCACGGTCTTGACAGCATGCCGGCGGGCGATCTCGACGATGTCCTTCAGCGTGGCGTCCATCTCCGCTTCTGACCCCTCGACCTCGACGATCAAAAGCGCACCGACATCGAGGGGGTATCCGGCATGGGCGAAGGCTTCGCAGATCTCGATCGCCGGCTTGTCCATGAATTCGATCGCCACCGGGATAATGCCGGCGGCAATGACATCGGCAACGCAGGCGCCGGCCTCTTCCGAGTTCTCGAAGCCGAAGAGCACCGGGCGCGCGCCTTCCGGCTTGGCGATCAACCGCACCGTCGCCTCGGTGACGATGCCGAGCTGGCCTTCATGGCCGCAGACGAGGCCGAGCAGATCGTAGCCTGCCGCATCCAGCGCCTTGCCGCCAAGCTCGATCACCGTGCCGTCGACCAGCACCATCCTGACGCCGAGCAGATTGTTGGTGGTGACGCCATATTTCAGACAGTGAGCGCCGCCGGAATTCATGCCGATATTGCCGCCGATGGTGCAGGCAAGCTGCGAACTCGGATCAGGCGCATAGAAAAAGCCGTCCGCGGAGACGGATTCGGAGATATTGAGATTGGTCACGCCGGCCTGGACCACGGCGACGCGGTTCGGCAGATCGATTTCGAGGATGCTGTTCATCTTCGACAGGCCGAGCACGACGGCATCCTCCTGCGGGATGGCGCCGCCGGAGAGCGAGGTGCCGGCGCCGCGCGGCACGACGGGAATGCCGTAGCGATGGCAATAACGCATGACGGCCGAGACCTCAGCCGTGGTGCGCGGCAGGGCAACGGCGAGCGGCAGGCGACGATAGGACACAAAGGCGTCGGTCTCGAACGGTACCAGCTCGCGCGCCTCATGCACCAGGCATTCCGGCGGCAGAAGATCGGTCAGATCGGCAACGATCTGGGCTCGGCGCGCCAGCACGTCGGCGCGGGGGCTGAGAAACGAAATGGCGTCGGACATGGCGCTCTCCCTGGCCCTGACGAGGGGGAATGGCAGCGGGAAGATGACAGCGGAAACCGGCCGCGAACCTCCCTGCCGCCGATAGACCGGCTTAGCACTTTCCCGAAAGTGGCGCAAATGCTAAGCACTTATGCCAAAAGGGGAAAAAGTCACAAAACCTTATGACCAATCTGGGTGATCTCGAAATCTTTGCCAAGGTCGTTTCAACAGGCAGCATGTCGCTCGCCGGCCGCGCGCTCGGCTTTTCCCCAGCCGTCGTCTCCAAACGAATCAAGCGGCTGGAGGATCGGCTGGGCACCCGGCTTCTGCAGCGCACGACGCGGCAAATTTCGCTGACGGAAGCCGGACAGGGCTTCTACGACCGCGTTCTCGGCATTCTCGCCGGGCTGGAGGAGGCAGAATTTTATATCTCAGGCCGCTCGGCGCAGATGCACGGCACGCTGAAGATCTCGGCCCCGACCTCCTTCGGGCGCATGCATATCGCGCCGCATCTGAAAGATTTCATGGAGGCGCATCCGGAGCTTGCGATCAACCTGGTGCTGACCGACGAATTCAGCGACATCGTCGGCGGCGGCTTCGATCTGGCGATCCGCATCGCCGAACTCACCGATTCGAGCCTCGTTGCCCGCCGTCTGGCGCCGGTACGCCGGCTGCTCTGCGCTTCACCGGACTACCTTGCAGCGCATGGCGAGCCGAAGCATATCGAAGAGCTGAAACACCACCGCTGCCTGCCGGCCCACAATAACGACACCTGGCGGCTGAACGGGCCGGACGGGGCGCTGAGTCTCAGGCCGGAAGGCATGCTGATCACCAATTCCAGCGAGGTGATCCGCGAGGCTGTCATCGCCGGCCTCGGGATCGCGTTGCGCTCCACCTGGGATATCGGCGAAGAGCTCAAGGCAGGCCGGCTGGTGCAGGTGCTGCCGGCCTATGAGGGCTCGCACAATGTCGCGCTGTCGGCCGTCTATCCCAGCCGGCAGTTCCTGCCGGCCAAGGTGCGGCTGTTCATCGACTATCTGGCAGAGCTTTACGGTCCCGTCCCCTATTGGGAGCGCTGATGGCAGCGCCGGTTCAGCGCGCCAATCTCTCGATGACGAGATCCAGCAGGGCGCGCAGCCGCGCCAGGCGCTTCATGTCGCGGTGATAGCCGACCCAGGTGTCGCGGCCCGGCGGCGGTTCGCCGAGATCGACCAGTTCGGTGGCGGCATGCGAATCGCCAAGCGGCCGCGG
>NZ_JALBGX010000245.1:0-4332 GCF_023006465.1 Rhizobium sp. PRIMUS64
CGCTCTTTCCTGGCCTGCCGCCCGGCGCCGAAAGTGCGGCACTCGCCGCTTTCGTCACCGACCCGCGCAGCGGCTCGCCGCTACTTCTGATCAGCGGCCCCTCCTGGCAGGCGGTCTCCTCGGCGATCGATACCATCGTCTCGCCGACAGACCGGTCCTCGGATGTTCGCCGCGACGTGCTGACCACCGAGCGCTGGAGCGCGCCGAACGCGCCGCTGGTCTTTTCCGATACGAATATCGCCCTGTCTCAGCTCGGTGTGAAGACCACCGAATTCTCCGGCCGGCGGTTGCGTACGAGCTTCAATATTGCCGTGCCGGCGGATTTTTATGCCAATGCCTATGGCGAGGCGAAGGTGCTGCTCGACGCCGCCTATACTGACAACGTGCTGCCCGGCAGCCACATCGATATCTACGTCAACGACAACATCGCCTCCACCGTGCCGATCACCACGACCACTGGCGGTATTCTCCGCCATCTGCCGATCCGCGTGACGATGCGGCACTTCAAGCCAGGTCTCAATTCGGTGGCGATCGAGGCGATCCTGATGACCAAGGACGATGCCGCCTGCGCGCCGGGCGCGACCGCCGGCGCCACCCCGCGCTTTGCCCTGTTCGATACATCAGAGCTGGAGATTCCGGATTTCGCCCGCGTCGGCCAGCGTCCGAATCTGGCGGCAATGGCCGGCACCGCCTATCCCTATGGTCGGGCCACGGAGCCGACGCCGCTCTTTATCGACCGCGTCGATGCCGACACACTTTCGGCCGCCGCCACGTTGCTCGGCCAGATGGCGATTACGGCCGGCCATCCGATCGCCGTCGAAACCGTCGCCTCGCCGAACATGATCGGCGATCGCGACGCCATCTTCATCGGTTCCATCTCGCAGATGCCGGCAACTGCGCTGACGCAGACCAATATCTCTACGGCGAGCCAGGCCTCGTGGCGCCCCGTCGTCGAAACGCAGGCGGGCGTCGTCGACACCGGTACGGCCTTCGAAGAGTGGAACTCCAAGGTCAGCGGCGGTGTCCTGCGCAGCCGGATCACGGCTTTCCGCGAGTGGCTGTCGCGCAATTTCGATATCTCCCGCAGTTCGCTGCAATTCGTTCCCGGCGCCGAGGAGATCTTTACCCCGCCCAACGCCGCCACGCTTATGGTTGCCCAGGGCTCCAGCCCCGCGGGAGCGGGCTCATGGACGGTGGTGACGGCGCCGTCGGCGAAGGATTTGCGCGCGGGGCTGGAGGTCCTGACCGAGCAATTGAACTGGCCGCAGATATCAGGCCACATCACCACCTATTCGAGCAAGACAGGCAAGATCGACACCGTGCCCGTCACCCGCTTTGATTTCGTGCCGTCCACCCCGTGGTCGATCGCCAATTACCGCCTGATCGCCGCCAACTGGCTGTCGACGAATATCCTCTCCTATGCCTTCCTGCTGGTCGTCTTTGTTCTGCTGATCGGCATCACCACCTCGAGCATGCTCAAAAGGTTGGGTCGGTCGAAATGAGACGGTTACGCGCGCTCCTGTTTGCAGCATCGGTCGCGCTCGCTCCCGCGGGAACGCCCGCCGTTGCGCAGCAGGCGATGATCAATGCCGGCGCATGGTCGGCCTACAAGGCGAAGTTTCTCGATGCGACCGGCCGCATCGTCGATAACGGCAACGGCAATATCAGCCATAGCGAAGGGCAGGGCTACGGCATGCTGCTCGCTTATCTCGCTGCAAGCCCCGCCGATTTCGAGCAGATCTGGTATTTTACCCGCACCGAACTGCTGCTGCGCGACGATGGCCTGGCCGTCTGGAAATGGGATCCGAACGTCAAGCCGCACGTCACCGATACCAACAATGCCTCGGATGGCGACATGCTGATCGCCTATGCGCTGGCGCTGGCCGGCACGGCGTGGAAACGCGAGGACTATATTCTCGCCGCCTCCCGCATGGCGCAGGCGCTGCTTGCCGAAACCGTTGTGCGCTCGGCCGACCGGACGCTCCTCTTGCCGGGAAGCGAGGGGTTTACCGGCACCGACCGTGACGACGGTCCCGTCGTCAACCCGTCCTACTGGATTTACGAGGCTATCCCGGTGATGGCGGCGCTCGCTCCGTCGGATGCCTGGAAACAACTGTCGGAAGATGGCGTGGCGCTGCTGAAGACGATGCAGTTCGGCCCGCGCAAGCTTCCCGCCGAATGGGTCAGTCTCAGCGGCCAACCGCAGCCTGCGCAGGGTTTCGACGCCGAATTCGCCTATAACGCCATCCGCATCCCGCTCTATCTCGTTCGCGGCGGCGTCACCGACAAGGCCCTGCTGACCCGTCTGCAGCAGGGGATGTCGAAAGACGGTGTTCCCGCGACCATCGATCTGACCACCGGCCGGCCGAAGACCGTGCTGCCGGACCCCGGTTATCGAATTGTTAACGATGTTGTGGCCTGTGTACTCGACGGGACCAAGCTGCCGGGCTCGGCCCTGCAATTTGCGCCCGCACTCTATTATCCGTCCACGCTTCAGCTGCTGGGACTGGCCTATATCGGGGAGAAGCATCCGGAGTGTCTGTGAAGTCTTCTCTCGTGGCGGTATCAGCGGCAGTCGTGGTGGCGACACTCGTCACCGGGCTGAAAGATCGTGCCGCTCTGCAGGAAAGGTTCGGCCTTGGATCTGCCGCCAAGCCGGCGCCGGAACTGATGATGATGGGCCGCATCAAGCCGACTGATGCTTCCGCCGGCAATCCCCAATTCAATGCGCAGCTGGTGGCCGACAAGATCGAGGCGATCACATCCCCGTCGCCGTCGACACCTGATACACCCGTGCCGAATGCCGCAGCACAGCAGCCTGCAGGCTCGCCGCCCGTAGCATCGCAACCTGTGGCACCTCAGACGGCCGTCCAGCCGGCGCCGGTCACGCCCCCCATCGTTTCCGAGCCGCAGGCTCCACCACAGGCCGCCGCGCCGCCGCAGCCTACCGTTGATGAAAGCGCGCTTCGTTATTTCGCCAGCCGCGGCGACAAGGTGCGCCTGCAAGCCGAAATCTCCCGCCTTCAGGCGCTCTACCCGAACTGGGTTCCGCCGGCCGATCCGCTCGCCGTGCCGCAGAATGGCGACAAACGGCTCGAGGCCATGTGGCAACTCTATTCCGATGGCCGCTATGCGGAGCTGCGCAAGGCGGTCGCCGACCGCCAGGCAGCCGATGCCGGATGGCAGCCGCCGGCCGATCTGCTCGACCGGCTCGACGTCGCCGAGGCCCGTGCCCGCCTCGTCAACGCGTCGGACCTCAAGCAATATGCGACGGTGGTCGATATTGCCGCCGCAACACCGAGCCTGCTCACCTGCAGCGAGGTCGATGTTCTCTGGCGCGTCGCCGAAGCCTTCATCCAGACGGAGAGGGCGAAGCGCGGCCAGGATGCCTACACCTATATCCTGAAGAATTGCACCAATCCCGCCGAGCGGCAGGCGACGGTCGAAAAGGCCTCGACGCTGCTCGGCTACCAGCCGATGCAGGCACTGCTCACGCTGGAGAGGCCTGCCGCCGACGGCAGCAAGGAATTCGATGCGATCCGCGACAACCTCGCCCGACGATTCATGGCCGAGGGCAATGACGATCCGAATCTCGCCATCGCGCCCGATTATGTCGCCCGCCTCGAAAAACTCGCCGAGACTGGGGGGCTTGCCTCCGATGCGCTGCTGCTTGGCTGGTACCAGCTTCGCCGCAACAATGATGCCGATGCCGAGAAGTGGTTCCGCGCCGCCCGAGCCAAGCAAGATTCGGCGGCCGCTTCGCAGGGGCTGGCGCTGGCGCTGATTGCCCGCAAGGCGCCTGAGGAAGCCGAGGACGTGATGTTCCGCTGGCGTGCCGATTCCGAGGATGCGACATCAACCTATCTCGCCGCCACCGCCAACCTGATGGCGTTGCAGCCGCCGGCCGATTTGGCCGAAGACGTGCTGCATCGCATTGCCGCCGAGGTCATCGCTCGGAAATACGTACCGACGGCGCAGCAGTTCGGCTGGTATGCCCGCTCCCTCAACCAGTTCCAGACCTCTGCACGGTGGTTCGAGACGGCGCTTGCCTGGAAAGCAGATGACGAACCGTCCGCCTATGGCCTTGTCATCACCCGCGAGCAGCTGAGCGACCGCAAGGGCGTGCTCGACCTCCAGCGCGCCTGGGCCGGCCGGTCGAGCCGGATCACCAATCTCGAAGACACCTCCTCCCTGACGCCGAATGCCGTCCCGTCGCCGCCGGGGAAGGAGGCGCTTGCCGTACAGCAACCGGCTCAACCGACGCAGCGTCCCCCGACGGAGCCACTTCCGGCCGAGCGCCGCGTCACCCTGCAGCCGGGGTCGGAAGTGGTC
>NZ_JALBGX010000246.1:0-4212 GCF_023006465.1 Rhizobium sp. PRIMUS64
CCGGGCGCGCGAAAGCGGCCGAGACCGCGGCCTCGAAGGCTGCCGCATCCGCCGGCTGCTCTGCCGCACCGGCAACGGCATGCGAAAGGATCGTGTGTTTGCTGATGACGTCGAACAGCTCGCCGGTCATGAAGGTCGAAAAGCCGGTCACCTTGCTGTCCGTCACATGCACCCATTTCGAATGCGTGCCGGGCATGCAGACCGCCTGCGCTCCGGAGCTTGCGCGGCCGAGCGCGCCGAGAAGCTGGGTTTCTTCGCCGCGCATGACGTCGGGCGTCGCCATGTCCCGCTGGGCAAGGCCCGGCAGGATGCGGATGTCGCGGCTTTCTCCCGGTACGGAGACCGCCCCGGTCAGGATCGAGGCAAGCGGCGTCGGCACGTCGATATAACCGGCCTCGACCCAGCCCTGCCGTGCGCCGGCCATGCCGCAGATGATTACCGGCAGGTTTTCCGGCGCCTCGATGGCTGTGAGATGGCCGGTAAGCACCGTGGAAAAGCCGGTCTTTGCCGCACTCGTCATGCCTTCGCCGCTGCGGCGTTCGGCAAGGACGGTGCCGTCCCCACCCATCAGCCACAGCCGGAAGCTGCTGGTGCCCCAGTCCACCGCGACATAAGCGGGATTTGCCATTACAGTACGCCTCCATCGACAATCAGGGACTGGGCGGTCATTCCAGCCGCACAGTCGGATGCAAGAAACAGGCAGGGACCGACGATCGCATCGGGTTTGAGCGCGACCTTCAGGCACTGGTCCTCGACCGAGCGCGCAATGCTCTCCTCGGTGAGCCAGTGCTGCATCTGCCGCTCGGTGACGACCATGCCGGGCAGAATGCAGTTGACCCGGATGTTCTCCGGCCCGAGCCTGCCCGCCAGGCTCTTCGTCAGCCCGACGACCGCCGCCTTGGCTGCCGCATAGGCGGGAAAGCCGCCCATGTTCAGCTTGAAGGCAATCGACGACATATTGATGATCGCCCCGCCGCCGGCCACCCGCATCGACGGCACGACTGCCTGCGAGGTGAAGAAGACATGCTTGAGGTTGACCGCCTGGTTGTTGTCCCAATAGGCCTCGGTCACCGCGTCGAATTCATGGCGGTCGTCCCAGGCGGCATTGTTGACCAGCACGCGGATCGGCCCTGAGCTGGCAATGACGCTATCGACCGTGCGCCGGATCGCCTCGATGTCGCGCAGGTCGGCATGGTGAAAGGAGACCGGATGCGTGGTCTCCCGCGACAGCCTGTCGGCGAGTTCGCGGCCGGCAGCCTCGGCGATATCGATGAACGAGACCTTGGCGCCTTGGCGCGCGAAACCCTCGACGATCGCAGCACCGATGCCCGATCCGCCGCCGGTCACCAGCACGGCTCGGTCTTTGAACTCGGGAAATTGTGCTGCTGGCATTATGGTCACCGTCGCCTCCCGACCGTATTGTTGTTCCATTATTTGGAACTTAATTTGACTATATGGAATTATCGAATTACAGTGGCCTTTCTGTCAAGGGTGGATGAGGCAATGGATTCAAACGGCGGCGGCGCAGCACAGGCACGTGAGACCGGCACGCTCGGCAAACTGATGGTTCTGCTCGATCTCGTCACCCATGCGGATGCGCCGCTGCGTTTTACTGATGTTCTGGCTCTCGCCGGCCAGCCGCGCGGCACACTGCATCGCCAGCTGAGCCATCTGGTCGAGGAAGGGCTGCTCGAGCTCGATGGCGACGGCCGTTATGCGCCCGGCCTGCGCCTGCTCGATTTTGCCGCGCGCAGCTGGGCGCGCAACGAATTCCGCCTGATCGCCGAGCCGCACCTCGCCGATCTGCAGCGGGCAACCGGCGAGACGGTGCATCTTGGCGTTCTGAGAGGCCAGTCGATCATCTATCTCGACAAGGTCGAAGGCCGGCAGCCGGTGCGCATGTATTCTCAGATCGGCAATGCCTCGCCTTGTTATTGCACCGGCGTCGGCAAGGCCGCCCTTTCGCTGCTGCCGGCCGAAAGCCTCGTCGATCTTGTCGCCAGCCTGAGCTTCACCAGCTTTACCGCCTCGACCCATGTCTCGGCCGAAACGCTGCTTGCCGAAATCCGCGAGATTGCCGATCAGGGCTATGCTTTCGACCGCGAGGAGCATGAGGCCGGCATCCGCTGCGTCGCCGCACCCGTCTGGTCGGAGGATCGGACCTTTATGGGGGGTATTTCGATTACCGGCCCGGCCTATCGGTTGTCCATGGAACTTCTGCACCAATGGGCCGTTCCGGTTCAACTGGCGGCTGCGAGGATCATGGAAGGCATGCGCGTCCGTCTCGGTCCGCGCCGCTGAGAGAAAATTGCAATCAGCCCGCTGCTGGACGCAATCGCAGAGCATGCTTATGATGAGCGCGATATTGAGATTTGCCGACGAATCACCACAACTAGAACGGTCCGCGAAATCTACAACCAGTCACCGGCCGAACGCTCAACGCTGAAGCCGATTCCAACCAGCGATCGTCGTTCCCCGATGCAATCGAAACACCTATAGCGGGCAGGTTTCGCAAACGGTTTGCCGGCCGCTGTGCCGAAGATGAAGAAATGTGATGGCACCCTTGTCGCAAACATCCACGGAAGAAGACGATTATATCAAGGAAATAGCGGGCCTGAAGACCCAGTTCGATATTTTCCGTTTCATGAAACGGGTGACGGAAGCCTATCGCAGCCGTGCCTTCATGGTTCTCAACCTGCCGCCGATCACTTCCTTCGATCTTCAGGGCAGCACTGTCATCACCAGCTGGCCGGCCGAGCTTCTGGCTCTCTACGATCAGGAAGGCCTGATGGTGAACAGCCCGGTCCTCAGACGCCTCAGAACATCTGCGCGGCCCTTCTTCTACGACATGTCAAGACAGAACTGGTCGCGGGACGACGGCAAGTCCATCCTCGTCGCCTCCCTGTTCGAGCGCTTCAAGATGATGCGCGGCGCCTATTTTCCGACGCACGAGCCCTCCGGACTGCGCGGCGCCGTCTCTTTCGCCGGCGACCGCGAACCCTTCAGCCCGGCCGAGATGCGCGAACTCTGCTATATCGCCATCCATGTGTTCGACAGGCTTGCCGAGATCCGCAACCTCGATACGCGCATCACCGACACGCTGACCGACCGCGAGATCGATTGCCTGAACTGGACGGCGGCCGGCAAGACCAGTGCCGAAATCGCCGAAATCCTGACCCTGTCCGAGCACACGGTCAATCACTACCTCAACCGCGCCACCAAGAAGCTCGACACGGTGAACCGCACCCAGGCCGTCGCCAAGGCGCTGCGCATTGGCTTGATCAAATAAGTTGCAAAAAACAACCGAATGCTTTCGAAGCCGCCCAGCGCATAGGCAAGTCCTTCCCGTTGGCGGGCTGTCCCAAGCGCTTTTGCGCTGATTTTTCATCTGGCACGCTTTCTGCATCTCTTTTGCGAGAGGTCCAGAGGGGACTTTGAGACCAGCGCCAGGAAATGGCGCGGCCGACACACCGCTGCCCGACGCCGATGCCGCTTTCTCCCGGCCCTTCGGTGTCGGCGGCGGTTGTTGCGTTTTGGCACCGCTTCTTTCGCAGCTGTTTGCGATTTCCTCTTCCCGGTTCACTTTTCACTGGCCTTTTGCTCGGCTTGCTCTAGTTCGCCCCGGATTGCGCCGGTTCTCGGGGAGACCGTTGCGGCCATCAGGGCGAAAGCCCGGCGGACTTGATGGCCGCAACGGATTGCCAATTCCCCGGCGCTCTTTTGGCACGCCGTCAAATCGATTTTCTTCCCGATGATTTTGTTTGGCGAAGGCTTCCGTCTCCACTATCTCTACTGCATGATTTCAGCCTTGATCGATTTCGATCAAGGCTGAAATCATGCAGCAATTCAAAGTGCTACAGCGTCCTTTGCGCGTCTTGAAAGACGCGCGGCGCTGTAGTCTGCAAGAAAAAGCAGTGAGGGTGGAATGACCGACGTCACCAAGGAACAGGTTCTCGAAACGCTGAAGACCGTGCGTGGACCGGATCTCGAGCACGATATCGTCGAGCTCGGCATGGTCTCCGACGTCTTCATCTCCGACGGAAAGGTTTATTTCTCGATCACCGTTCCGGCCGACCGCGCCAAGGAGCTTGAGCCGATGCGGCTCGCTGCCGAGCGCGTCATCAAAGAAATGCCGGGCGTCAAGGGCGCCCTCGTCACACTGACCGCGGACAAGAAGGCGGCCGCCGCCGCTCCGGCTGCCCGCCCTGCGCC
>NZ_JALBGX010000247.1:0-4094 GCF_023006465.1 Rhizobium sp. PRIMUS64
TGGCCGCTGGGGTATAGCCACAGAAGAACTCATTCCGCTGTGAAGTCGCCACCTGTCGCGGCCTGAACTGGTATCCAAGGAAGTCAAATTTGACAGTCGGATACATTTCCCGGCGCCGATTATCTTGTAGACGATATGGGTCTTAGTCGGATGCATCTGAAGTCCGCATTCTGCCAGCCGCGCTTGGAGCTCGACCATGAGGGCCTCTGCTTCCTGCTCGGTCCGGCAGTGCACCAGACCATCGTCTGCATACCGACACCATGGTAGATCCGGATGCGTCCGGGTCATCCAGACGTCAAACGCGTAATGCAGGAAGAGATTCGATAGGATCGGGCTGACCACGCCCCCTTGCGGGGTACCACGCGTCCGCTCAATGACTTCTCCGTTCTTTTCCATAGGCGCGGTCAACCATCTTTCGATGTAGAGCAGAGCCCAGTTGCATTTGACGTCTTTTCTGACCGCCTTCAGCAAGAGATCATGCGGAAGATTGTCGAACAGCCCTTTGATGTCGAATTCCAGAACCCAATCGTATTTCCAGCACCGCTGACGCGTTACCCCAACGGCATCCAAAGCCGACTTCATCGGCCTGTAGCCATAGGAGTCTGGAAAGAAGAGCGGCTCTAAATCCGGCTCAATCATCTGCTTGACCACCATCTGCGCGATCCGATCACTGACCGTCGGCACACCCAAAACCCTTTGAAGGCGCGATGCGGCTCAAGCACCCGTCGACGTCGACCGCCATCTTGCCGGGGGTCACACTGCCGGTTGCCCGATGCCGCTGAGACCACTTCACAACAGACGACACGGCAATGTCGAACCGATCCGCCACAACCCGGCAGCTCTGACCGGCCGCAACTGAAGCCACTACACGTTCACGAAGATCATTCGAATAAGGTCGCGTCATGGAGGCTGGCCTCCTACTCCAGCACCCATCTTGAATCACAATTCTGCTGATTTGAGAATCTGGAGGGTTCTGTGAGGTCCGCGCGCCGTGCGTGCGGCATTCACTGATCGGACCTCATTGAAGCCGGATTGAGCGAAGGCGCGGGTTGTTTGTCGCTATGGGGATTTAGCCGAAGCGGTGGATGGCGTTTTGCAGGTTCGAGCCTTGGCGGAGCACGTTGACAGGTCTGGAAGGAGATACTTGCCGGTATTTGCGGTGTCTTTGACGCCCCTGTCGGCTGGTTTGCATCGACGGAACCCTTGGTGCTGTTGCGCTTTACGTTGCTCAGGCACGATGGGCCAAAGCACTTGCCTCGCGGCTGCTCGGCATGCCGACGCTGATCGTTGGACTGGTGGCACGCGTGGTATGATCATGAACTGTCTTCCCATGCTGGTCGGCAGACCGGCTGGATCGGGGTCCACGCGCCGATTATCGTCATCGTTCCGCCGCAACAGGGGCAGCGGTGCGCCAAAGGTGGTGGCTTTGCGTCCGGTTCTTCGACCGGCTGCTCCGGCGGCGGGACGCCGAGCAGGCTTCGGCACAGGTCCAGCTTCAGTTGCCGATGGACATTGGCAAGCAGGCCGTAATGACGAATGCGGTGAAAGCCGTCCGGAACGGTGTGAAGCAGGAGGCGCGGATGAACTCGTAGGCATCGAGCGTCATCACCTTTTGCCTGCCGCCCGTTCGATAATCCTTCCATCGGAATGTGACGCGATCGCCATCAATGCTGACGAGGCGGGAATTGGAGATGGCAATGCGATGGGTATAGCGGCCGAGATAGGCCAGTACCTGTTCGGGTCCGGCAAATGGCGGCTTTGCATAGACCACCCATTCGATGCGACGTGCTGCTCTAAGGGTTCGATTGAAGGCGACCGGATCGGCCAGAGCGGCGATATCGCCGCAGAATTGAAGTTGACCCAGATCGTAGGCCTGCCTCAGCTGTTCGAGAAACAGCCGCCGGAACAGCCGCGACAGAACCCGCACAGGCAGGAAGAAGGTTGGCCGGAAGGCAATCCAGCGCGACTGGTCGAACGACAATCCGCCGCCCGGCACGATACAATGGATATGTGGGTGGCAGTGGAGGTTCTGGCCCCAGGAGTGCAGCACCGCGATGAAATCGATCTCGGCACCCAGATGCCTGGGATCGGCAGCAAGCTTGCGTAGCGTCTCAGCCACAGCCTTGAACAGGATGTTGTAAACGGCGGTCTTGTTCTGGAAGGCGATTGCGGCGATCTGCTGCGGTAGGGTGAATACCACATGAAAGTAGCCGACCGGCAGAAGGTCGGCCTGCCGTGCGGCAAGCCAGTCACGACTCGCCTGTCCCTGACACTTTGGGTAATGCCGGTTGCGGCAGGAATTATAGCGACGCGGAACGCCGCGCAGTCCTGGCATTGCTGGACATGTCCGCCCAGCCGAGCGGTCCTGCACATCTCGACCGCACTCATGACCCGGCGTTCGACACGCCCGAGATGAGCGTCGTGTGCTTGGCGATATCTTTCCCCGTGGCGGTGAAAAATCTCCGCCACCTCCAGACCCGCCGCCATGGCGGAGCTTACTCAGCTTGGCGGCACCACCTCCAACGTCAGCCGGTCGAGCGGGCTGGTCGTGCTGCGGATCAGGGTGTTGGAAACCTTCGTGTAGCGTGCCGTGGTGGATAGATTGTTGTGGCCGAGCAAAACTTGGATGATGCGGATGTCGGTTCCGCTTTCCAGAAGATGGGTGGCAAAGCTGTGGCGCAGCGTATGCACCGTCACCCTCTTGTGGATCCCAGCCGCGGCGCACGCCGAACGGCAGGCAGAATACAGAACCTGGACGTCGATGGGCTTGGTCTCGTCCCGGCCCGGAAACAGCCAGACCTCGGGTCTCGCCAGCCGCCAATAGACCCGCAGGATCGCGAGCAACTGCGCTGATAGCATGACGTTGCGATCCTTTCCGCCCTTGCCATGCTCGACGCGGATGATGCCGCGTCCGCCTTCAATGTCACGGACCTTGAGATGGACAGCTTCCGAGGCGCGCAGCCCCGCCGCATACGCTGTCGTCAGTGCGGAACGGGTCCTCAGGCTCGGAACCGCTTCCAGAAACCGGACGATCTCGTCGCCGTTGAGGATCGTCGGCAGCTTGGCGGGTGTCCGGGCATAGGCAATGCGCTCCGGTATCTCGCCATGACCAAGCGTGACGCCAAAGAAGAACCGCAGGGCACAAACTGTCTGGTTCAAGGCTGGCCATGATAGGCCCGATGAAACCAGATGCACCTGAAACGCGCGCACGTCTTCCAGTCCAAGACGGTCTGGCGATCGCCCGAAATAGCGCGAGAACTTCGTCACCGCATGTAAATACGATCGTTGCGTTGCTGGCGAAAGGTTGCGGATCGTCATGTCATCGATCATGCGCCGGCGTAGAGGGCTCATCTCCGTCATCGTCATCTCCTGATTGAAGGTTGGGCAAAACAGCCCATTCCTTCAATCAGGAGCGCTTCATGCAATCAGATCCTCCAAATGCCGCGAAAGCGGCTTCGTTCAATCCCTGCCGATTCCGATAAGCGATGAACCGCTCTAGTTGTGAGCTTTCAGGAGGTTGTCCATTCGGCCCTGGTCGAGAAAGCTGAGGTTGTCAAAGCTTCAGTGATTCTCGGAGGACCGAATGAACATTCACAAGAATGCCCGTTTAACACCGCGGCGTCGAGAGGAGATGGCGCGCGCCGTTATTGATGGCGCTTGTTCCAAAGCCGATGCTGCGCGGACATATGGGGTGACGTCGAAGGTGGTCGCTCGTTGGACGGCGCGCTTTCTGGCGGATGGCGCCGCCGGCATGGCGGACCGGTCGTCGCGGCCGCGGACAAGCCCGAGACGAACCGCGGCCAACATTGCCGGCGAGATAGCAGTGTTGCGCCGACAGCGGCTGACGGGCAAGCACATCGCCAAGCAGACGGGCGTGTCGGCGGCAACGGTGAGCCGGGTGCTCAAGCGCGCCGGTCTTTCCAGGCTGAAGGATATCGAGCCGGCCGAACCGGTGCGACGCTATGAGCGCGGGCGGCCCGGCGAAATGATCCATATCGACATCAAGAAACCTGGCCGCTTCAGCCAGGTTGGCCACCGCATCACGGGTGATCGAACCCGCCAAAGTTCGCGCAGGGGCAAAGGCTGGGGCGCTG
>NZ_JALBGX010000248.1:0-4092 GCF_023006465.1 Rhizobium sp. PRIMUS64
GGCTGCGGACGGCTGGCACTGTCCGGCTGTTCGGCCGCTGCGGGGAGGATACGGCTCTCGATGACGATATCGCTCGGGCCGCCGATCATGATCAGGTGCTCGACGTCGTCGCGGCGCACCAGCACCAGACGGCGACGGGCATCGACGGCTGCGGCATCCAGCACTTGCAGCCGGGGCTGCCGGTTGCGGCCGCCGCGCACGAAGGGCGAGGGCGCCCGGCTGCGGATCACCCAGAGCACGATGATGAGCAGGAGAAGCGCCAGACCGACGCCACCGGCGGCAAGCAGGAAACGGCTGCCATAAGCTCCGACAACATCATCCAACATAGTCACTCACTCCATTTCGCATTCGGCACATATTGACGACTTTTCCGTTCCTTAGGCAAGGGCCGCCGATCCTGTCCAGTCACGGGTGAACGCGATTTCGTGTTCCGCTGCTAGGCACTCGGCGACCTTGCGCACGGGCAGCAGCTGGGCTTCTGGGGCAGATGGCGCTGTTGCCTGTGAATTCAAGCAGTCTTGCCGGCTAGCGGTGTTTTTGCCGACGCAGCAAATTGCTAAGAAGGAAAGAGTGCCTGATTCCTGCTTCGTGTTCGTGCTACGAAGCGGGAGGGCTTATGTGAGGAATATATGACGAAACCGCGTCAGGCCGACGACTATAACGCACCGCTTGTGGATCGTGGGGGGCGTTCTGGCACGGTCTTGCGCATTCTTCTGCTGGCGCTCGTGCTGATCGCTGCCGCCGGCGCCTTCGTCTTCTTCAAAAAGTCGCTCGACAACGAGGTCGTGCTTGGCGGTCTCGGCGTGCTCGCCATGGTCGGCATCTTCTTCCTGGTATCCTCGGTCATCGGCTTCATCGAGGTGATGCCGCAGCGCCAGTCCGACAGTCTGGCGCGCGCTTTCCTCAACAGCCATCCCGACGGTACGCTGATCACCGACGAAAAAGGTCGGATCATCTATGCCAATGCTGCCTATGGCGCGCTGACCGGCGCGCGCAAGGCGACCGAGGTGCAGACGCTGGAAACGCTGCTGTCGCGCCATCGCGAATCCAACGAGGCGCTTTACAGGCTGGTCAATGGTCTGCGCGAGGGCAAGGAGGGCCGCGAGGAGTTCCGCCTGCTGCGTGCCGTCGGGCCTGGCAGCAACAGCTCCGGCGCCCACTGGTACCGGCTGAAGGCGCGGCTGCTGCAGCCGGAGGAAAGCGGCGGCAGGCCGCTGCAGATCTGGCAGATCACCGACATCACCACGGAGCGCGACGACCAGGAGCGCTTCTTCAAGGAATTGCAGAACGCGATCGACTATCTCGACCATGCGCCGGCCGGCTTCTTTTCTGCCGGCAGGAAGGGCGAGATCTTCTACCTGAATGCGACGCTTGCCGAGTGGCTGGGCCTCGACCTCACCAAATTCGTGCCGGGCTCGATGACGATCGGCGACGTCGTGGCGGGCGAGGGGCTGGCGCTGATTCAGTCGGTGCAGGCCGAACCCGGCCTGAAGAAGACCGTGACGCTCGATCTCGACCTGCGCAAGAGCAATGGCCAGAGCCTGCCTGTGCAGATCATCCACAGCGTTACCTCGATGCGCGACGGCGCACCCGGCGAAAGCCGGACGATCGTGCTGGCGCGTGAAAAGAGCGATGCCGGCGGCCAGTCCGCTTCGGCCGCTGCCATGCGCTTCACCCGCTTCTTCAACAACACACCGATGGCAATCGCCTCGGTTGACGGCGACGGGCGTATCCTGCGCACCAATGCACCATTCCTGAAGATGTTCTCCGGTGTCGTCTCGCGCGATGACCTCGAAAAGGCGCCGCATCTTGAAACCATCGTGCAGGAGAGCGATCGGCCACAGCTCGCCGCGGCGCTGGCGGCGGCCAAGGACCGGCAGGGCGACATTGCGCCGCTCGACACCCGCACACCGACCGACGAGGCGCGCTATTTCCGCTTCTATGTCAATGCCGTCATCGACCAGAGCGACGAGGCGCCCGAGGAGGCGGCGATCGTCTACGCTGTCGAGGTGACCGAGCAGAAGGCGCTGGAAGCACAGATGGCGCAGACGCAGAAGATGAATGCTGTGGGAACGCTCGCCGGCGGCATCGCGCATGATTTCAACAACGTGCTGACGGCGATCCTGCTTTCCTCTGACCATCTGCTGCTGCAGGCGCGGCCCGCCGATGCCAGCTTCGCCGACCTGATAGAGATCAAGCGCAACGCCAACCGTGCCGCCGTGCTGGTGCGCCAGCTGCTCGCCTTCTCGCGCAAGCAGACGATGCGGCCCTCGGTGCTGAACCTGACCGATGTCGTCGGCGACCTGCGCATGCTGGTCGACCGGCTGCTTTCCGGCACCAATGTCAAACTCGACGTGCAATATGGCCGCGATCTCTGGCCTGTCAAAACAGACCTTTCGCAGTTCGAGCAGGTGCTGATCAATCTCTGCGTCAATGCGCGCGACGCGATGCCCGAGGGTGGCACGCTGACACTGCGCACCCGCAATCTGACCGCCGCCGAGGTCTCCGCCTTCAACTACTCCTACATGCCGGCCGAGGACATGGTGCTGGTCGAAGTCGCGGATAACGGCACCGGTATCGCCCCCGAGATCATGGACAAGATCTTCGAGCCGTTCTTCACCACCAAGGATGTCGGCAAGGGCACCGGGCTTGGCCTCGCCATGGTCTACGGCATCGTCAAACAGTCGGGCGGCTACATCCAGCCGGAATCCGAAGTCGGCAAGGGCACAACCTTCCGCGTCTTCCTGCCGCGGCACATTCCGGAGCCGGCGGTGGCCGCCGAAGCGGGCTCGATCGACGGCGCCATCGCCGGGGCCGAAGTGGTGCCGCTGCCGGTATCGCCGCAGCAGCCGGAGGACCTGACGGGATCGGCCGTCATCCTTCTCGTCGAGGACGAGGAGGCTGTGCGCCGCGGCGGCAAGCGCATGCTGGAAACGCGGGGCTACACCGTGCACGAGGCGGGCTCGGGCGTCGAGGCACTCAGCATCTTGGAAGAACTCGACGGCAAGGTCGACATCGTCGTCTCCGACGTCGTGATGCCCGAAATGGACGGTCCGACGCTGTTGCGCGAGCTGCGCAAGACCTATCCCGACATGAAGTTCATCTTCGTCTCAGGTTATGCGGAAGATGCTTTTGCCCGCAACCTGCCGCCGGAGGCGAAATTCGGCTTCCTACCGAAGCCCTTCTCGCTGAAGCAGCTCGCTGTTGTGGTGAAGGAGACGCTGGATGGGTGAGTGAGGTGCTGTCGGAGGGCACGCTGTGGCGTGCCGCACCCCCCTCTGCCCTGCCGGCATCTCCCCCACAAGGAGGGAGATCGGCTGGGTGCACTGGCTCCCTAACCAAATATCCATGCAGCTCGGCGAAACGTTGATGCGATGCGAAGGTTTTGCCGCTTGTAATCTCCCCACCTGTGGGGGAGATGCCCGGCAGGGCAGAGGGGGGCTGGAACGGCACCACCTCTCCGCTAAAAATTGATACCTGCCAGCCCGTCAACCTTCATTCACTCAACGCAACCGCAATCTCAGCCGCAAGCCGCGCATTGTTCTCAACCAACGCGATATTGGTCTTGAGGCTCTGGCCGTCCGTCAGGTCGAAGATGGTCGACAGAAGATAGGGCGTTACCGCCTTGCCGGTCACTTCGTCGCGCTCGGCGCTGTCGAGTGCCCGCTCGATATAGATTTCCATCTCCTCGCGCGCGATCTCGTCAGCTTCCGGTACCGGATTGGCGACGAGCATGCCGCCGTCGACGCCGAGCTGCTCGCGCACCGTCTGGAAATTGGCGATGGCGGCCGGGCTGTTTAGCGACAACGGGCTGCGGATGCCCGAGGAGCGCGACCAGAAGGCGGGGAATTCCTCGCTCTCATAGGTGACGACCGGAACGCCGCGGGTTTCCAGCACTTCCAGCGTCTTTGGAATATCGAGGATCGCCTTGGCCCCGGCGCAGACGACGATGACGCCGGTGCGCGCCAGTTCCTCGAGATCGGCTGATATATCGAAGCTTTCCTCGGCGCCACGATGCACGCCGCCGATGCCGCCTGTGGCAAAAACGCGGATGCCGGCGCGCGCCGCCGCGATCATCGTCGCCGCGACGGT
>NZ_JALBGX010000249.1:0-4089 GCF_023006465.1 Rhizobium sp. PRIMUS64
CCGTGGCCGCAACGGCAATGCCGAGCAGCCGGCATCGGCAGCAGGCGAAGCCGGCGACGAGGATGAGGACGGTGACGACGAGGGCAGCGAAGGTGATGAAACCACCGAAGTTGCGCCTGAGGCACGCGCTGAAAGCGAAGAATCGCAGCGCCGCAAGCGGCGCCGTCGCGGCAAGCGTGGCGGCCGTCGCAATCGCGCAGAAGATGGCTCCGAACTGACAGCCGGCGAAGCCGGTGAAGACAATGGCGGCGACGAAGCCGAAGGCGACGACGTTTCGAACGACGGCGCTCCGAGCGAAGCCGTAGCGGTCGAGGCGATTGCCGAGCAGGCCGACGAAGGCCAGGCCGCGATGGCAGCCGTCGAGAGCGCAACCGTCATAACCGAAGATGTGAAGCCAGCCCGCAGCCGCGGCCGCCGCAAACCGGCCGCAGCGCCGGTCGAGGAACCGGTTGCCGAGACTGCACCTGTGGCCGAGGCCGAACCGGAATTGGTTGAAGCCTCCGCCGATCTCGAAACATCGGTTCAGGAAGAGGCAAAGCCGGTTCGCGCCAACCGCGAATCCAACATCTCCTCCTCCGAGCCGACGGTGAAATCCACCCGCGTCGAGAATGGCGAAGGCGATGACGGCAAGCCGAAGAAAGCCGGCTGGTGGCAGCGCCGTGGCTTCTTCTGAACGCTGATTTTCGGACGTAAACACTGAAATCCGGCCGCGGCGACGCGGCCGGATTTTCGTTTATGGCGATGACATCGTCGCCGAGCTTGAACCGCCGCGACGTGGATGTGTATCTCCTATGATGATTACACTTGGGGCGCGATCATGCGGACGAATATCGATATCGATGATGCGTTGCTCGACGCGGCAATGACCGCCACGGGATTGGCGACAAAAAAAGAGGCCGCCGTCGACCGGGCCTTGCGAAGTCTCGTTGAGAGACACCGCCGGAAAATGCGATCGCAGATCTCGCAGGGATAGACCGGGAAAGCGACCTCGGCGCGATACGTCGCGACCGGCCGGACGATCTGTGATCGTCGTCGACAGGGCCTGATGGTCGAGCGTCTCGGCCTCGGGATCGCCTCAGCCCACTTGCGATCAGGCCGCCGGCGGATAGAGTAGGTCGACGATGTAGCTGGCGTCGAAGCGGGAATCGAGCATGCCATAGGTGGAGCGCCAGCCGCCGGCAAGACGCGTCTCGATGAAGGCATCGGCAATGCGCCCAGCGCCCAGCCGATAGAGCTCGGCGGCACCGGCGGCGAGCGCCAGCTGCTCGACGAGCAGGCGGGCGGCGCCCTCATCCTGTTCACAGAGCGCGATTGCGGCGCGCAGCACGTCGATCGTCTTCTTGCCGGCAGGGCCGAGATCGCGGGCTAGGCCGGCGAAGACCGTTTCGAACAGATCCTTGCCGCGGTTGAGCACGCGCAGCACGTCGAGCGCCATGACGTTGCCGGAGCCTTCCCAGATGGCGTTGACGGGAGCCTCGCGGTAATGGCGGGCGATCGGGCGTTCTTCGATGTAGCCGTTGCCGCCAATACACTCCATCGCCTCGTAGATCAGCGCAGGCGCGATCTTGCAGCACCAGTATTTGGCGACCGGCGTCATGACACGGGCATAGGCCGCTTCCTCGGCATTGCCGCGCGCCTTGTCGAAGGCGTCGGCAAGACGGAAGGACAGTGCCGTCGCGGCGGCGACGTCGAGCGCCATGTCGGCGAGCACCCTCGTCATGATCGGCTGGTTGACGAGCATCTTGCCGAAGACGCTGCGGCCGCGGGTGTGGTGCACGGCTTCGGCGAGCGAGGCGCGCATGATGCCTGACGAGGCCAGCGCGCAGTCGAGCCGGGTGAGCGTCACCATGTCGAGGATCGTGCGGATGCCGGCATCCGGACCACCGAGCAGGAAACCGAAGGTGTCAGTAAACTCGACCTCGGAAGAGGCATTGGAGCGGTTGCCGACCTTGTCCTTCAGCCGCTGAAACTGCAGCCCGTTGGCGGAACCATCCTCCAGAAGGCGCGGCACGAGAAAGCAGCCCATGCCCTCCTTCGTCTGCGCCAGCATGATGAAGGCATCGCTCATCGGCGCGGACATGAACCACTTGTGCCCGGACAGCCGGTAGATGCCCTCGCTGACCTTTTCGGCAGCGCTCCTGTTGGCGCGCACATCCGTGCCGCCCTGCTTTTCCGTCATGCCCATGCCGATGGTCACGGCGGATTTCTGCATGGCGGGCTTGTTCGACGAATCATATTTGCGCGAGAGAATTTTGGGCGCCCAGTCCTTCTGGACCGCGGGCGAGGCCGAGAGTGCCGCAACGGAGGCGCTCGTCATCGTCAGCGGGCAGAGATGGCCGGATTCCAGCTGCGACGTCAGATAAAAGCGCGCAGCGCGAACCTTATGGGCCTCGTCCTTGGCCTCGGTATCGGCCTGGGGGTCCCAGACGGAGGAATGCAGGCCAACCGACATGGAGCGGCGCATCAGCGCATGCCAGGCGGGGTGAAACTCGACGACGTCGACGCGTTCACCGCGCGGACCGTGGGTGCGCAGCTGCGGCGCGCCCTGGTTCGCCATGCGCGCCATCTCCTGCGCCTCCGGCGAGGTGACGTAGCGGCCCATGTTTTCCAGGTCTTCGCGGATGCCGCGTGGCAGGGCCGCCGTCAGGTCGACGATCAGCGGATCGGACCGATAGGCGTTGATGCCGGACCACAGGCTCGGCTGGTTGAGTTCTGCGAGTTTGTCGTCAGTCCGGTTGGCGGAGGTCATAATTCGCTTCTAGTGTAAGAACCCGGCAAAGGGAAACCGGAAGTTATGATTCGGTTCATTCTGCTCTATCGGAATTCGGGCGAAAATGCATGGGGACATAAGCCTTTGCCCACAGCACATGCTTGCCCCGGCGGGCAGCACTCTTTATAGACCCGCCAGAGACAGCAAGAGGCAGGGTCATGGTCTTTTTCCCCCACCGCCACCTCATCGGCATCAAGGGCCTCACCGAGCAGGATATCACCTATCTTCTCGACAAGGCCGATGAGGCCGTCAAGATCAGCCGCCAGAGAGAAAAGAAAACGTCGACGCTACGCGGGCTGACGCAGATCAACCTCTTCTTCGAGGCATCGACCCGCACGCAGGCCTCCTTCGAGCTTGCCGGCAAACGGCTCGGCGCCGACGTCATGAACATGTCGGTCGGCAATTCCTCGGTGAAGAAAGGCGAAACGCTGATCGACACGGCGATGACGTTGAACGCGATGCGCCCAGATGTGCTGGTGATCCGCCATTCAAGCGCCGGTGCGGCCGCCCTTCTCGCCCAGAAGGTCTCCTGCTCGGTCGTCAATGCCGGTGATGGGCAGCATGAACATCCGACCCAGGCGCTGCTCGACGCGCTGACGATCCGCCGCGCCAAGGGCAAGCTGTCGCGCATCATCGTGGCGATCTGCGGCGACGTGCTGCATTCGCGGGTGGCGCGCTCCAATATCCTGCTGCTCAACGCGATGGGCGCCCGCGTGCGTGTCGTCGCGCCTGCGACCCTCCTGCCGGCCGGCATCGCCGAGATGGGCGTCGAGGTCTTCCATTCGATGCAGGAAGGGCTGAAGGACGCCGACGTCGTGATGATGCTGCGGCTGCAGCGCGAGCGCATGTCCGGCGCCTTCGTGCCTTCGGTGCGCGAATACTATCACTTCTACGGGCTCGACGCCGAAACGCTGAAAGCGGCGAAGGACGACGCGCTGGTCATGCATCCCGGCCCGATGAACCGCGGCGTCGAAATCGCTTCGGAAGTGGCGGACGGACCGCAAAGCGTGATCGCCGAACAGGTGGAGATGGGGGTCGCGGTGCGCATGGCCGTCATGGAGACGCTGCTCGTCTCGCAGAACCAGGGTCCCCGAAGCGATGGAATGATGGCATGAGCAACCCGATCGTCCTCAAGAACGTCCGCATCATCGATCCGTCGCGCAATCTCGACGAAGTCGGGACGATCATTGCCGAAAACGGCGTGATCATTGCCGCCGGCGGCAAGGCGCAGAACCAGGGTGCACCGGACGGCGCCGTCATCCGCGACTGCACGGGCCTTGTCGCCACGCCCGGGCTCGTCGACGCGCGCGTCCATGTCG
>NZ_JALBGX010000024.1:0-72232 GCF_023006465.1 Rhizobium sp. PRIMUS64
CGCCCGCCGGCGCGCCGGCGCCGGCGTGTCTGGCACGCTCGCCGCAACAACGAGATGGCCGTCGGCATCCTGCTTCGCCATCTCACGCGCATGCCGCTGAAGCTTCTCTTCACCTCGGCCGCGCAACGCCGCCACACCGCCTATACGAAATGGCTGATCCGTCGCATGGACGCCGTCATCGCGACCAGCGACCGTTCCGGCTCGTTCCTCGAGGTGCCGCACACGGTCATCCAGCACGGCGTCGACCTTGCTCTGTTCCATCCGCCGGTAACCGCAGAGGACGGCATCGCCGCTACCGGCCTGCCCGGCCGCCATCTGGTCGGCTGCTTCGGCCGTGTGCGCCATCAGAAAGGCACTGATCTTTTCGTCAGGGCGATGATCGAACTGCTGCCGCAACATACTGAGTGGACGGCAGTCGTCTCCGGCCGCGTGACGGCGGAGCACGTGGCATTCGCAGACAAACTCAAGGCGGATGTCGTCGCCGCCGGACTGAGCGACCGTATCCTCTTTCTCGGCGAAGTGCCTGACATCAAGATCTGGTATCGCCGCCTGACGCTTTACGTCGCCCCCTCCCGCAACGAGGGCTTCGGCCTGACGCCGCTCGAAGCCATGGCCTCGCGAACCGCGGTGGTGGCATCGGATGCGGGCGCCTATGCCGAGCTCATCGTCACCGGCGAGACGGGTTCGGTCGTCGCCGCCGGCGATGGCGAGGCGCTGACGCGGGCAATCGCGCCCTATATCGCAGATCCCGCTCTGGCGGTCGCGCATGGCGAGAATGCGCTGCGGCATGTCAGCGCGAATTTCGCGCTGGAGAAGGAAGCAAGTGCGATCGGCGCCGTTTATAACAGTCTTCTCGGCGACAATCGCAGCTGAAGCAGAAAAGAGAAACGGCCCGTTGGATGACGGGCCGCTGCAGGACTTTTAAGGATAAGGGGATAGCGGCTGACTATTCGGCCGGCTGCAGCCCGGCAGCCGAAGTATCCTCTCCGGTCTGGCCGCCCAGTGCTGTGGCGAGTTGCACCGTATCCAGCTCGTTTTCCCAACGTGCCACGACGATCGTCGCCACCGCATTGCCGACGAGGTTGGTCAGCGCCCGGCATTCCGACATGAAGCGGTCGATGCCGAGGATGAGCGCCATGCCAGCGACCGGCACGGATGGGACGACGGAGAGCGTTGCGGCAAGCGTGATGAAGCCGGCGCCGGTGATGCCTGCGGCACCCTTCGAGCTCAGCATCGCCACCAGCAGCAGCAGGATCTGGTCACCCCAGGAGAGATGGATGCCGGTTGCCTGAGCAATGAACAGCGCTGCCAGCGTCATGTAGATGTTGGTGCCGTCAAGATTGAAGGAATAGCCGGTCGGGATGACGAGACCGACGACCGAGCGCTTGCAACCGGCCTTTTCCATCTTGTTCATCAGCCCTGGAAGTGCGGCTTCCGAAGACGAGGTGCCGAGGACCAGCAGCAGTTCTTCCTTGATGTAGCGCAGCAGCGCCACGATCGAGAAGCCGTTGTAGCGGGCAACAGCACCGAGAACGATGAAGACGAAGAGCAGAGACGTGATGTAGAAAGTGCCGATCAGCATGGCAAGGTTGGCGATCGATCCGACGCCGTACTTGCCGATGGTGAATGCCATGGCGCCGAAGGCGCCGATCGGGGCAGCCTTCATGAGGATGGCGACGAGCTTGAAGACGGGAGCCGTCAGGGAATTGAGGAAGTTGACGACCTGCTCGCCCTTTTCGCCGACCATGGCGAGCGCGATGCCGAAGAGCACCGAGAAGAACAGAACCTGCAGAATATCGCCATCGGCAAAGGCGCCGACAATCGTCGTCGGGATGATGTTGGTGAGGAAGCCGACGATGCTCTGCTCATGCGCCTTGGCGGCAAAGGTGGCGACGGCGGCCGGATCCAGCGAGGCCGGATCGATGTTCATGCCGGCGCCTGGCTGGACGACATTGGCGACGATCAGGCCGATGATGAGCGCCAATGTCGAGAAGGTCAGGAAGTACAGCATCGCCTTGCCGGCGACGCGGCCGACCTTCTGCAGATCGCTCATGCCGGCAATGCCGGTCGCAACCGTCAGAAAGATCACCGGCGCAATGATCATCTTGACGAGCTTGATGAAGGCATCGCCGAGCGGCTTCAGCTGGGTGCCGAGTTCGGGATAGAAATGACCGAGAAGGATACCCGCAGCGATGGCCACGAGAACCTGAACGTAAAGATGGCTATAAAAGGGCTTCTTGCCCTTGCTGCCTGCGACTGCATCGAGTGGTGCTGCGATCATGATGTCCTCCTAGTGGCTCGTCCGGAACGAACTCCGGCCTCCCGAGCCGTTCGCTTCAAGTCCAACAGCTCAGCCGTTGTTGCCACCTCCCTCGCAATCGCCGTGCCAGTTTTACGTCGCCCACCAACCGATTGAATTTATTAACGAAAAATTTACTGGACTGCTGACAACTCATTAATCAATGCGGAAATCCGCACAAATCCATTTGCGTTTCGTGCAGAAAAATGCACAAATCCGCCATGTCCGTGTCGCAGAAATTGTGGCCTTCCCTGCCCCTGCAACACCGCATCCGCCGGATGTGGTGGGCCTATGCCGCGCTCGCCTTCCTCGCTGTCGTCGCAAGCCTTTGGACCAGCGGCGAGATCGGCCAGCACCGGGCGGAGGCTGCCCTCGAGGAGCAGGCCCGCATGGATGTGACGCTGAATGCGGCGTTGCTGCGCACGGTCCTCGAAAAATACCGGGCGCTTCCCTTCGTGCTGTCGCAGGACACCGCGCTCGCCGCGGCGCTGGTGGGAAACGATGCCGGCACGTTCGAGCGGCTCAGTCAGAAGCTCGAAATGCTGGCGGCGGGCACGAAGGCCGCCGTCATCTATGTCATCGACAAGGACGGCATCGCGGTTTCGGCCAGCAACTGGCGCGAGCCGACGAGCTTCGTCGGCAATGACTACCGCTTCCGGGAGTATTTTCAGGGGGCGGTCGAACGAGGACAGGCCGAGCACTTCGCGCTCGGCACGGTCAGCAAGAAACCGGGTCTTTATATCTCGCAGCGGATTTCGGGCAGCAATGGCTTGCTGGGTGTCGTCGTGGTCAAGGTCGAATTCGACGACGTCGAGGCGGATTGGAACGCCTCCGGCACCCCGTCCTACGTCGTTGACGAGCGTGGCATTGTCCTCATCACCAGTCTTCCATCATGGCGGTTCATGACGATCGGCCGGATCGCCGAAGACCGGCTGACAGCGATCCGCGAAAGCCTCCAATTCGGCGCTGCGCCACTTCAACCCCTGCCCCTCGACATGGTCCGAAACCTCGGCGAAGGGCTCGATGTCGTCGAGATCGTCATGCCCGGCGATGCCGGGAAAACCAGGTTTCTCGATGTCGCAACGTCGGTGCCGGCGACCGGATGGCATTTGCAGCATCTGGTGGCGCTGGGGCCGTCCGTCGATGCGGGGATTCGCGAAGCCCGCATGCTGGCATTGCTCATACTCTTGCCACTGCTGGCCGGAGCAGCCTTCCTCTTGCGCCGCCGCCATACGATCGCCCTGCGGATCTCCAGCGAACAGCAAGCACGAGAGGAACTGGAACGGCGGGTAGTCGAGCGGACGCTGGATCTCAGCCAGGCGCGAGACCGGCTGCAGGCTGAAATCATCGGCCACAAGAGCACGGAGCAAAAGCTGCAGGCGGTGCAGCAGGATCTGGTGCAGGCCAATCGGCTGGCCATCCTGGGCCAGGTAGCCGCCGGCGTCGCTCATGAGATCAACCAGCCGGTGGCGACCATCCGTGCCTATGCGGATAATGCCCGCACCTTCCTCGATCGCGGCCAGACTGCGCCTGCCGGCGAAAATCTCGAGAGCATTGCGGCGCTGACGGAACGCATAGGTTCGATCACCGAGGAGCTGAAGACCTTTGCCCGCAAGGGCCGCGGCAGCGCCGAACCAACAGGATTGAAGGACGTCATCGAGGGCGCGGTGATGCTGTTGCGCAGCCGGTTTGCCGGCCGCATGGATACGCTCGACATCGACCTGCCGCCCGACGAACTGCAGGTGATGGGAAACCGGATTCGTCTCGAGCAGGTCCTCATCAACCTGCTTCAGAACGCCCTGGAGGCGGTGGCGCCGAAGGCCGGAGAGGGTCGCGTCGAGATCAGAACATCAACTGACGCGGGGATGGTAACGGTGACAGTCGCCGACAACGGCCCCGGCATTCCCCCGGAAATCCGCAAAGGCTTGTTCACGCCGTTCAATACCTCGAAGGAAAGCGGTCTCGGCCTTGGCCTCGTTATCTCCAAGGATATCGTCGGCGACTACGGCGGCCGGATGGACGTTGCAAGCGACAGCGGTGGTACCCGGTTTATCGTTCAGCTGAGGAAGGCTTGAGGTCATGGACACACTGATGCCCGTTGCGCTGATCGACGACGACAAGGATCTGCGCCGTGCCACCGCGCAGACGCTCGAACTCGCCGGATTTTCCGTTTCCGCCTATGACGGTGCGAAAGCCGCGCTGGCGGACCTGCCGGCGGACTTTGCCGGCCCCGTCGTCACCGATATCCGCATGCCCGAGATCGACGGACTGCAGCTCTTCGCCACGCTGCAAGGGATGGATGTCGACCTGCCGGTGATCCTGATGACCGGCCACGGCGATATTCCCATGGCCGTTCAGGCGATTCAGGACGGCGCCTATGATTTCATCGCCAAGCCCTTCGCAGCCGATCGGCTCGTGCAGAGCGTGCGTCGCGCAAGCGAGAAGCGCCGGCTTGTTCTGGAGAACCGCATGCTGCGGAAAGCAGCCGAAGATGCGCAGGAGAATTTGCCGCTGATCGGCCAGACGCCTGTGATGGAAAACCTCAGAAACATTCTTCGCCACATCGCCGATACCGATGTGGACGTACTCGTCGCCGGCGAAACGGGCAGCGGCAAGGAAGTGGTTGCCCAGATCCTGCATCAGTGGAGCCACCGCCGGAAAGGCAATTTCGTGGCGCTGAACTGTGGCGCCCTGCCCGAAACCGTCATCGAAAGCGAACTGTTCGGCCACGAGGCCGGCGCCTTTACCGGCGCCCAGAAGCGCCGCACGGGCCGCATCGAACATGCAAGCGGCGGCACGCTGTTCCTCGACGAGATCGAAAGCATGCCGGCCGCCACGCAGGTCAAGATGCTGAGGGTGCTGGAGATGCGCGAGATCACGCCGCTCGGCACCAATGAGGTGCGCCCCGTCAATCTTCGCGTCGTCGCGGCTGCCAAGATCGACCTCGGGGACCCCGCGGTTCGCGGCGATTTTCGCGAGGATCTCTATTACAGGCTGAATGTCGTGACGATCTCCATTCCGCCGCTGAGAGAACGGCGGGACGATATTCCGCTGCTGTTTTCCCACTTCGCCGCTCGCGCCGCGGAGCGCTTCCGTCGCGATGTCCCGCCGCTTTCACCTGATGTGCGGCGGCATCTGGCCTCGCACACATGGCCAGGCAATGTCCGCGAGCTCTCGCACTATGCCGAACGCGTGGTGCTTGGCGTGGAAGGCGGCGGAGCGGCAGCGGTCCCTCCTCAGCCGACGGGTGCGACGCTCCCCGAACGGCTGGAACGCTACGAGGCGGAGATCATCCGCGACACGCTGTCGGCCAATGACGGCGACGTGCGCCGCACCATCGAGGCGCTCGGCATTCCGAGAAAGACGTTTTATGACAAACTTCAGCGCCACGGCATCAACCGGGGCGGCTATAGCTCGCGCAAGTAATCCGTGACGACGATTAACCTGCCAAGGTCGTTTTAGACTTCGACCAGTCCCAGCTTCTTCACCTGCCGGATCGTCAGCATGGTGCGCACGGTATCGACATGTTCGTTCGCCGTCAGCACCTCGATGACGAAATCCTGAAAGCGGGTGAGGTTCTCCGCCACGCAATGCAGCAGGAAATCGCTGTCGCCCGAGACCATCCAGGCCTGGCGCACCAGCGGCCATTCGGCGGTGGCAGCGGCGAAGGCCTTGAGATTGCCTTCCGACTGGTGCTTGAGGCCGACCATGCAGAAAGCGACGAGGTCGAAGCCGAGCTTCGGGCTGTTCAGCATCGCGTGGTAGCCCTCGATGATGCCGGCTTCCTCGAGCTTGCGCACACGGCGCAGGCAAGGCGGCGCCGAGATGCCGACGCGATCGGCGAGCTCCACATTGGTCATGCGGCCATCGGCCTGCAGTTCCCGGAGGATCTTTATATCGATGACGTCGAGTTCCGCACGCCCCACATCATTGCCTTTCTTTAATTCTCCGCGGGGAGCTTCTATATAAAGCCGCGGAATACGCAAGAAAGTTTCACGCCGATGACGGATTCTTGCACATCTGGGCGATTTGCCTTGTTGGTAACGCAAGGCTGCCCTTGAATAAAAGCATTGGACGTTCATAAATGGCGCATGGACCGCGAAACGGCCGCAATCGCCACTTAGCCGCCGCCCTCCTGCCAGTCGAAAGGAAATGACATGCCCGCCCGCCACACCAAGGTGCTCATCATCGGTTCCGGACCCGCAGGCTATACTGCCGCGGTCTATGCCGCGCGCGCCATGCTGAAACCGGTTTTGATCGCCGGTCTCGAACAGGGCGGCCAGCTGATGATCACCACTGATGTCGAGAACTATCCGGGCTTTGCCGATCCGATCCAGGGTCCCTGGCTGATGGAGCAGATGCTGCAGCAGGCAAAACATGTCGGCGCCGAGATCGTCAACGACCTCGTGACCGAAGTCGACATGAATCAGCGTCCGTTCGTCGCCCGCACCGACAGCGGCCAGGTCTGGACCGCCGATACGCTGATCATTGCCACCGGTGCCAAGGCCAAATGGCTCGGCATCGAGAGCGAGCAGCATTTCCAGGGCTTCGGCGTTTCGGCTTGCGCCACGTGCGACGGTTTCTTCTATCGCAACAAGGACGTGATCGTGGTTGGCGGCGGCAACAGCGCCGTCGAGGAGGCGCTCTATCTCTCCAACATCGCCAAGTCGGTTACATTAGTGCACCGGCGCGACTTCTTCCGAGCCGAGAAGATCCTGCAGGAACGCCTGTTCTCCAAGGAGAATGTCAAGGTGCTGTGGAATACCGAAGTGGCCGAAATAACAGGCACACCGGCCAAGCCGCCAATGCCGCAATCCGTATCCGGCGCGCGCCTGCGTGACGTCAGAACCGGCACGATCACCGACATGGTGATCGATGGCGTCTTCGTCGCGATCGGCCATGCGCCGGCAACCGAACTCTTCAAGGACAAGCTGAAGCTGAAGGACAATGGCTATCTCTGGACCGCGCCGGATTCGACCGCGACCAGCCTGGACGGGGTCTATGCCGCGGGCGACGTGACGGATGATACGTTCCGCCAGGCGATCACTGCCGCCGGCCTGGGGTGCATGGCTGCACTTGAAGCCGAGCGATATCTGACGGGCCACATGCCCGTCGCCGTGGCCGCGGAGTAAGATCGGCATGAGGGGTGGGGGAATGCCATTGGATTGGGACAAGCTGCGTATTTTTCACGCAGCTGCCGAGGCGGGTTCGTTCACGCATGCGGCGGATAAACTGCATCTGTCCCAATCCGCCATCAGTCGCCAGGTCAGCGCGCTGGAGCAGGATGTCGGCACCAAGCTGTTTCACCGCCATGCACGCGGCCTGATTCTGACGGAACAGGGCGAACTGCTTTACCGCACCGCCCATGACGTGCTGCTGAAGCTCGAAACCGTGAAGATGCAGCTCACCGAGACGACCGAGACGCCATCCGGCAAGCTGCGCGTCACGACGACGGTCGGTCTCGGCCAGGGCTGGCTGACCGACAAGATCCAGGAGTTCCTGCAGCTTTATCCCGATGTGCAGATCCAGCTGATCCTCGACAACGAGGAAGTGGATGTGAACATGCGTCATGCCGACTGCGCGATCCGCCTGCGCCAGCCGCAGCAATCCGACCTCATCCAGCGCAAGCTCTTCACCGTGCACATGCACGTCTATGCGGCCCCGTCCTACATCAACCGCCACGGCGAGCCGCAGAAGGTCGAGGATCTCGACAATCACCGCATCATCACCTTCGGTGAGCCGGCGCCGAGTTACCTGCTCGACGTCAATTGGCTTGAGGTCGCCGGCCGCTCCTCCGACAACAAGCGCATCCCGCATCTGCAGATCAACAGCCAGACCTCGATCAAGCGCGCCGCCCTGCTCGGAATCGGCGTCGCCTGCCTGCCGGATTACATCGTCGGTCGCGACCCCGGCCTGATTCAGCTGGCGATCAATGCCGACGTCCCCTCCTTCGACACCTATTTCTGCTATCCGGACGAGATCAAGAACGCCGCCAAGCTGAAAGCCTTCCGCGATTTTATCGTCAGCAAGGCCAGAAACTGGAACTTTTGAGCCCGGTTTTATTGATGAATCGTCGACTATGCAGAACGTGCATGACTGGCATGCACAAATGAGGGTTGCCGTTTGCCCAATAAACCACCATATCGCACATAGCTGATGCACATGGTGGCTTTTCCTCCCAGTTCCACCGCATTAGCTGTTCCCCTCTGGAGGTTTTTGACCTTCACACTTATAAGGGCCCTGGTTTTCCAGTGGCCCTCTTTTTTTGCCCTTACTTCCTCGATAAATGCCGCACCGCAAAAAAATTGTGCGGCGCATAGCAGACATGCACAAAAAAGCATTGAAACCTGCTCAAGGAAGCACCATATCTCTCTCAGCTGATGCATCTTGTGGTTTCTCTCCCAGTACCACCGCATTAGCTGTTCCCCTCTGGAGGTTTTTGACCTTCACAATTACAAGGGCCCTGGTTTTCCGGTGGCCCTCTTTTTTTGCCCAAAATTTGCGCACTCACTAAAAACCACGGCCTCACGCCTCCGTGATTTGCATATCGAAGCCTGACGATCAATATATCGATTAAACACGATTTATAGTTCGGCGAATGACGATGGACAAAGACGAAATTATCAAGGCACTCGCCCATCCTACCCGGATGGACATTCTGAGCTGGCTGAAAAACCCCGAGGAACATTTCCCCTCGCAGGAGCATCCTTTCGAAATGGGCGTCTGCGCCAGCCAGTTCGAGCGCTGCGGCCTGTCGCAGTCGACGGTCTCGGCCCATCTCGGCACGCTGCATCGCGCCGGCCTCGTCACCACCAAACGCGTTGGCCAGTGGATCTTTTACAAGCGCAACGAAGAAACGATCGCCGCCTTCCTCAAGCAACTGACGCAGGATCTTTAGAATGCCCCTCGCCCTCCTCGTTCTCGCCTTGAGCTCGTTTGCGATAGGCACCACCGAATTCGTCATCATGGGTCTGTTGCCGGAGGTGGCTGCCGATCTCTCGGTCAGCATCCCGCAGGCCGGGTGGCTGGTCACCGGTTACGCCCTGGCGGTCGCGATCGGCGCCCCTGTGATGGCCATTTCGACTGCGAAGCTGAAGCGCCGTACCGCCCTGATTGCGCTGATGGCATTCTTCATCGCCGGCAACCTGCTTTGCGCTCTGGCGAGCGATTATTGGGTGCTGATGATCGCCCGAGTCGTGACGGCACTCTGCCATGGCGCCTTCTTCGGCATCGGCTCGGTGGTTGCCGCCGGCCTCGTCGCCGAGGATCGCAAGGCCCGCGCCGTCGCGCTGATGTTCACCGGGCTGACGCTCGCCAATGTTCTTGGCGTGCCGCTCGGCACCGCGATCGGCCAGGCCTATGGCTGGCGCGCCACCTTCGGCGTCGTCACCGTCATCGGTATCGTCACCATATCAGGCCTGATCGCCATCCTGCCCAGGGATAAGCAGCAAGAGAACGGCAGCATCCTGCGTGAGATCGCAGCCCTCAGGAATGGCGGCCTGTGGCTGGCACTCTCCACCACCGTCTTCTTCGCCGCCTCTATGTTCGCTCTCTTCACCTATATTGCGCCGCTGCTGCGCGTCGTCACCGGCGTTTCGCCGGAAGGCGTCACCTGGACGCTGTTTCTGATCGGCCTCGGACTGACCATCGGCAACCTCGTCGGCGGCAAGCTTGCCGACTGGCGGCTCGGCGCGACGCTTGCCGGCGTCTTCGCCGCGATCGCCATCACCTCGATCGCCTTCAGCTATACGAGCCGCTTCTTCATCCCGGCTGAAATCACCCTCTTCCTCTGGGCGATGGCAAGCTTTGCCGCCGTGCCGGCGCTTCAGGTCGGCGTCGTCGGCTTCGGCAAAGACGCTCCGAATCTCGTCTCGACGATCAACATCGGCGCCTTCAACACCGGCAATGCGCTCGGCGCTTGGGTGGGCGGCGTGGTCATCGACGCCGGTTTCGATCTCACCCGCGTTCCGCTCGCCGCAGCCTTGATGGCCCTGATAGGCCTCGGCGCCACGGCACTCACCTATCTCTCCGCCAGGGGCCGGGCCGCCCTCGCCCCTGCCGAGTGATCCTCCCGCAAAAGAAAGGACCATCATGGCCAAGCTTTTCGAACCCACGAAAGTCGGCGACATATCAGTCAAGAACCGCATCGTCATGGCGCCACTCACCCGCAACCGATCGCCGGGCGCAATTCCCAACGACCTCAACGTCGAATATTACCGCCAGCGCGCCACATCAGGCCTGATCATCACCGAAGCAACCGCGATCACCCATCAGGGCCAGGGTTATGCCAACGTGCCTGGTCTCTACACCAAAGAGGCTCTCGACGGCTGGAAGCGCGTCACCGACGCGGTCCATGCATCAGGCGGCAAGATCGTCGTCCAGATGTGGCATGTCGGCCGCATCTCGCACACGACATTGCAGCCGGACGACGGCAAGCCGGTTTCATCGACCAATCGTGTCGCCAAGGCCAAGACCTATCTGGTCAATGCCGACGGCACCGGCAGCTTTGCCGACACCTCCGAACCACGCGCGCTCGAAACCGCCGAAATCCCTGGCATCATCGAGGATTACCGCAAGGCTGCCCGGGCGGCGATCGACGCCGGCTTTGACGGTGTCGAGATCCACGGCGCCAACGGCTACCTGCTCGACCAGTTCATCCGCGACGGCGTCAATGACCGTACTGATGCATATGGCGGCTCGATCGAAAACCGCACCCGTCTGACTTTCGAAGTCGTCGATGCCGTGGTGAAGGAAATCGGCGCCGGCCGCACGGCGATCCGCATCTCACCGGTGACGCCGTCCGGCGAAAGCTACGATTCCAACCCGCAGGCGACCTTCACCCATGTCGTCGAGGGACTGGCCAAACACGACCTGGCCTATATCCATGTCATCGAAGGCCAGACCGGCGGCGACCGTGATTACAAGCAGGGCGACAATCCCGCCTTCGATTACAAGGCACTGCGCCAGACTTACGAAAAGGCTGGCGGCAAGGCCGACTGGATGGTCAACAATGGCTATGATCGCGATCTGGCGATCGACGCCGTCGCAAGCGGCCGCGCCGATCTCGTCGCCTTCGGCAAGCCTTTCATTGCCAATCCCGATCTCGTCGAACGCCTGGTACACAATCTGCCGCTCAACACGCCCGACCAGTCGACCTTTTACGGCGGCACCGGCAAGGGCTATATTGACTATCCGGTCCTCGAAAAAGTCGCCTGAACCTTTCACACGCGAATGGGAATCCCGCCGAAAGGCGGGATTCCCATTTTCACGACCTCTCGGTAAGTTGCACCATGTTTAGTCCCCATCTTGATCGCTGGTCGCTGATATCAGACGGTGAACCCATCATCACCCATTCCAGCCGCCTGCTGCCGGTCCGCTGGCAGGGCAGGCCAGCCATGCTGAAAGTGGCGGCCGATATCGACGAACGTTATGGCGCGCTATTGATGCAATGGTGGGACGGCGACGGCGCAGCCTATGTCTACGCCCATGAGGGTGACGCCGTGCTGCTGGAAAGGGCGACGGGAAAACGCTCATTGCTTGCCATGGCGATGAACGGCGAGGACGACGAGGCAAGCCGCATCCTCTGCCGGACAGCGGCACGGCTGCATGCGCCGCGCGAAAAACCGCTTCCCGATCCCATACCCCTCACCCGCTGGTTCCGCGATCTGGAGCCGGCAGCAGGCAAGCATGGCGGCACGCTTACCGATTGCTCGGCGATCGCCAACACCCTCCTTGCCGATCAGCGTGAAGTCACCATCCTCCACGGCGACATCCACCACGACAATATCCTCGATTTCGAGGCACGCGGCTGGCTGGCAATCGATCCGAAGCGGCTCCATGGCGAACGTGGCTTCGATTTCGCCAATATCTTCGCCAACGAGGAACTGCCAACGATCACCGATCCCGCCCGTTTCCGCCGCCAGCTCGCCATCGTCTCAGCAGAGGCGAAACTGGAGCCGAAGCGGCTGCTGCGATGGATCGCCGCCTATTCCGGTCTTTCCGCCGCCTGGTTCCTCGGCGATCCGAATATTCAGCAGGCAGAGACAGCCCTGACGGTCGCCCGGATCGCGGTGGCCGAACTCGAGAGCTAACCCGCGTTCTGCGACGGGTGCCCGATAAGGGCGGCCGCGGCTTGACGGTGCGGTTCGGGCAGGCAGCCAAGCGCCACGAGCGAAGCCCTGACCGCCTCGTCGATCGGCGTCTGCGGCTCCTTGCCGAGTTCGGCCGTAAGCTTGGTATTCCGCATCCGCACCGGCACCTTCCAGAGATAGCGCATCTCCTTGATCTCCCGCATCACGGGAACGAAAGGAGCGGTCAGCGGCACGATCCACCAAGGGAAGTTGCCGATCTTCGCCCTACCGCCGACGACGCGCTTGATCGCTTCGGCCATCTGCATGCCGTCCGCATCCCAGAAGCCCTCCATGTGATAGACGGCGAAAGGCGGCAGTCGATCGGCCCGCTCGACGAGTTGGGCAATGGTTTCTGCCATGTCGGGCAGGTAGGCCCATTGATGGCCGATGCCGCGCCGTGCCGGGTTCCTGATCGTGCCGACCGGCTTGCCTGGGGTCACGAGGCCGGACGAAAACCAGCTATTGGCCGTCGTGCCTGGACCGAAGAAATCCCCTCCCCTGACGATGATGGCGCCGGCGCCGGACTGCGACGCCGCCTTCATCCGCTTCTCCATTTCGACGCGGATCGCCCCCTTCTTCGTCACCGGATTCTGTGGGCTTTCTTCCGTCGGCGCCGGCAGGGCATCGGGACCAAAATTATAGACGTTGCCCGGCAGCACGACGCGCACGCCGACTACGCGAGCAGCGGCGATGGTATTGTCGAGCATCGGCAGCACCAGCGTTTCCCAGTCGCGATAACCGGGCGGATTGACAGCATGGACGATCAGGCCGACGCCTTCAGCCGCCCTCAGGACGTCGCCGGCATTCATCGCATCGCCCTGCACCCATTCGAAAGCCGGCTCGTTCCTCGACGCTTTGGCGGCGTCACGGTTCAGCGCCTGGATGCGCCAGCCGCGCGCAAGCAGCTTGCGGGCAACCGCGCCGCCGATACCGCCTGTGGCGCCGAGAATGAGGGCCGTCGTCTTCATTTTGCTGCTCATGACAATCATCTCCTTCGATCGGATGAGAGGATCATGCCCCCAGAAGGGAATAAACGAAATTGACGAAATAAATGCATCTGCTATACAAAAATATATGAGCGTCGAACCAAGCTGGGATTTCTACCGCAGTTTCCTGACCGTGCTCCAGCAAGGGTCGCTGTCAGCCGCCGCCCGCGAACTGGGGCTGACTCAACCGACCATAGGCCGCCATGTCGACGCCCTGGAACTGGCGATCGGCGCCGAACTCTTCACCCGCTCACCGAACGGCCTGCTGCCGACCGACGCCGCACTGGCGCTCAAGCCCTATGCCGAAACGCTGGCGGCAACCACCGCCGCCCTTTTGCGCACAGCATCCGGCCAGCGCGATTGCGTGACGGGAACGGTCAGGGTCAGCGCCAGCGAGGTCATCGCCGTCGAAGTACTGCCTGCGATTCTCGGACCGCTGCAGGAGACTTATCCGGAACTTCAAATCGAGCTCTCGGCTTCCGATACGATCGAGGACCTAGTGAACCGCGAAGCCGATATTGCCGTGCGCATGGCCGAACCGCAGCAGGACGCACTCGTCGTGCGCCGAATCGGCGATATCCCGCTCGGCTTTCACGCCCATCGCCGCTATCTCGAACGATACGGCATTCCGCAGACCCTGGCTGACCTCGCAAACCACCGGCTCATCGGCTTCGACCGGCAGACGGCCTATGTCCGCATGGTGATGAAACGTTATGCGGTGCCTGGCATCGAGTTCTCCTTCCGCTCCGACAGTAACCTTGCCCAACTTTCGGCGATCCGTGCAGGAGTTGGCATCGGCATCTGCCAGACAGGGCTCGCGCGTGAAAATCCAGACCTTGTTCACATCCTGCCTGATGCCTTCAGCATTCCGCTCGGCACGTGGGTGGCGATGCATGAGAGCCTGAAGTCTTCGCCGCGCTGCCGCGCTACCTTTGATGTATTGGTCAAGGGACTTCAGGACTATCACCGATATTCGACCAGCGCATAATCGCGAAAATCAGAATCGATTTTCGCAAAGAATCATGCGCAAATTTCGAAGCGATAGAGCCTCCTTAACGCGTCGAGCACCACAGCGGGATGAAAATGATAACGCACAGCCCGGTTGAACTCGTGCCTCACGATCCGCAATGGCCGCAAGCCTTCCAGCGCATCCGCGACAGGCTGCTGACCTTGCTGCCGCAGGCGCTCTCCATCGATCACATCGGCAGCACGTCCATACCGGGCATGACAGCCAAGCCGCTTATCGATATCGACATCGTTCTTCCCGACCTCGGGCATATCGAGGGCGCCACACGCGTACTCCTGGTAGAAGGCTACGAGCCACGCGGCAACCGCTATGACGACGAGGTTTGGGCTTTTCTATCGAGAGGTTCAGTGCCGGCGGAACGGGTCTACCTTTGCCCTTCCGGCAACGGCACGCATCGAAACAGGCTGGCTTTCCGGGATTATCTCATCGCGCATCCGCAAGCGGCGGCCGATTATGCCGCGCTCAAACGCAGGCTGGCAGCCGAATTCAGGATGGACGGCGACCGCTACACTGCGCATAAGCGCGAATTCGTCGATGCGATCGTCGCGCGGGCATTGACGGGCGATGCTTAGCTTCAAATGCCTTGCGAGGCCTCGGCCGTACGGTCCTTCCACAGGCCGTCCACCACTTCGGTTTCCGGCCGGTCGCCGCCCTCGGCATATTCCTCATGCCATTTGCCGTTCTCGTCCTGCCAACTGATCTCGGCGGAATCGCCGCCGACCTGCTGTTCGGCCGCGACGATGCGCGCAGCTTCGAGCGCCTCGGCATGGGTCGGGAATGCCTCGGAATAGACACCTCCCAGCCTGTAGGCCCAGCCGCCGTCATGTGGCACGACTTCGTAGACCACCTTGATCATGCATCCGTCTCCTCATCTTCTTGTTGCGCATTCGCACGCTTCCGGACAGGATCCGGATCATCGCGGCCGCTTGACGAGAATTCGAGGACGCCGCGATCTGCTTTCCGGCCCCGATGACGTTCAGTATTCCATTAAACGCCGAAGACTGCAAATGGCCCTCGACCGGAGCTCGCTTGATAGGCGAAATCAGCGACTTAGATAAAATGCGTGAATCTGGACAGGAGCTGAGGCTTGAGGATCGCGTCACGCTTTAAAGAAGAAAAGTTTCTGGTCGCCGCACTTGTCGTTGCAGCGATCGCCTATCTCTTGGAACACGCCGTGATCGGGATGGGGCGCGGCGTCGCGCTGATCGCAGCCGTCGTCCTGGTCGGCACCATCGTGCTCGCCTCGATCCGCGTCGCCCATCATGCCGAACTGCTCGCCGTCAAGGTCGGTGATCCCTATGGCACGATGATCCTGACGCTCTCGGCTGTTGCCGTCGAAGTCATCATCCTCGCCATCATGATGGGCGGCGAGAGTTCGCCGACGCTGGTGCGCGACACGATCTACTCGGCCCTGATGCTCGATATCAACGGCATTCTCGGCCTTGCCGCCCTGCTCGGCGGCCTCAAGCACGGTGAACAGCCCTATAACGACAATTCCGGCAAGACCTACGGCGTGATGATCCTCACCGCCATGGGCATCTCGATGATCGTGCCGGAATTCGTGCCGAGCGACAAATGGCACTATTATTCCGCCTTCACCATCGTCGCGATGATCGCGCTCTACGGCCTCTTCCTGCGCATGCAGGTTGGCCAGCACAGCTATTTCTTCAGCTACAGCTACCCGCGCTCCGAACGGAAGAAAGAAACTCCGGACGAGCATAGCGCCGACGAGTCGACCACAATCTCGATCGCCACCATTCTCGTCGGCGTCGTCATCATCGGCCTGCTGGCGGAGTTCATGGCGACCTTCATGACCGAAGGCCTGCGCGACAGCGGCGCGCCGATCGCCGTGACCGCCGTCGTCGTCGCAGCGATTTCGGCGGCCCCCGAGATCCTGACCGCATTAAGGGCGGCACTCAGGAACCGCATGCAGGCGACGGTCAACATCGCCATGGGCGCCTCGCTGTCGACGGTCATCCTGACGGTGCCCGTCATGGAGGCGATCGCGCTCTATACCGGCCAGCCCTTCATCATGGCGATGACCCCGGTGCAGACGGTGATGGTGGCGATCACGCTGATTGCCGCCGCGATCAACCTCAACGACGGCGAGACCAACGCCATCGAGGGCATGACGCATTTCATCCTCTTCGCCACCTTCGTCATGCTGACGGCGCTGGGACTTTGAGGGCTTCCCTTCTCCCCGACAGGGGAATGGAGAGCAGTCATCCGCGCGCGGAACGTTAGCTCAAAGAGCAACTTTCTCGACAGCCTCGCCTTTGGGGAGGGCTTTCGACAGTCATTCCTTCGACTTTTCGAGGAAACGCTGCTTGCGGGTTTTCGGCTTGAAGCGCCGGAAGAAACCCTCAATGGCGCGGATCGATTTGGTGACGGACATCAGCCTGTCGATCTGGCCGTTCGCATTGTGGAGCCGTTCCGACAAAACTTCAGCCGCGGTCATCGCGATCTCGATCGGCGGCACCTGTGGGAAGCGTTTGGCGAGTGCGGCATAGGGGCCGGCGTCCACGCCGCCCAACATCGAGATCGTGCCCATCCTGGCAAAGAGACGCAGGAAGATCTGCTCGAACGTCCAGTCGTGCACGTCGAAGACCTTCCACTTCTCGCTCCTCTTGGCCGAAAAGCCGGCAAGCAGGATCTTGCCCGGCAGTTGCAACTCGGCGAGCCAAAGCGCCATCGCAAAGCCGCTCGTCGCGATTTTGCCTGTCGGATAGAGGTCGCCGAGCATTTGCGTCAGATCGAGATGGCGGGTTCTGGCGCCCTTGAAGCCGCTCGCCTCACTGAAGTTCTCCTCCGGGGAGACGCGAATGTTGACGACGCCCAGAAAATCGTCGCCGGCAAAGAAACGCAGGACATCCACCACCTCGCGCCGGTGAACGATATTGGCGCCCATCACGCCGCTGCGGGCAATCAGCACCGCATGGCCGGCGAAGGGTTCGTCGAGCACCTTATAAACATTGTTGAAGAACACGTAGAGCGCCGTCTCCGGCAATTCGCTTCGCAGCCGTCCGAAATCGACTGCTTCGCTGTTTGCCACCAGCACGACGTGGGAATAGGGTGACAGCAGCGCCTTCCACGCCTCCGGCGTCAGGACGTTGAAGCCGCCATCTGGCGCGCCGGCATTCTGCGTATCACTGGGAATTGCTTCCATATCGGCTCACATGCACTTTCCAAGGACGATGCGCTCTGCCCGCCCTACTAGCTGTTGCTGAAATAGGCGCGCGTTCGTGCCAGCCGCGTCAGCCCGCCGATGCGCTTTCCCAAATGCGAGAAGAAACCCGCAACTCGACCCGCCATTGACGGCTGCCTGCAGAAAGAGGCCCACGGTGTGTTGCTGAGATCCTCGATATAGTGCTTGGCCATCCGCCGGTGCACCCAGGGCACGGTGGCCTGCCACGGCTTTTTCCGGCCAGTGAAATGAAGGATCGCCGGCCGGTCGACGAAGGGCAGCAGGCCCGTCTGCGTGTTCCAGCGCGGATCGAGCACCAGCCAGTCGCCGTCGAAGGTGACATTCAGTGCATCCTGGTCGTTATTCTCGAAAAGATGCGACCGTTCCTCGAATATCTCCCGTGTCCTGGCAAAAAGCTCCCTCTCCCGGCAGGCCGACCAGTCGAACAGCAGCACGCCGGCATTGAAATAGCGGCCGCCCTCGCGCATGCCGATCTTCCGCTGCCGGGCACCGGCCTTCTCGGGAAAGGCCATGACATAATCGTCGACCGCAGCCAGCGCTTTGCCTTGGAGATTTCTCGTGAAGAGTTCGTCGACAGGCGAAACCGCCAGCACATCGGCGTCGAGATAGAGCAGGCGCTCGATATGATCGGGTATTTGCAGATCCATGTAGAGTCGCGCCAATGTCGCGCCCGACCAGCGGCCCCGCGCCTGCAGCGCCGTATCCGGCATATTGTAGGGCATCACCCTGATCGCCATGTCATGCAGCCGCGCGAAATTTCCCACCTCGGCGATCTCGTTCGGCTTGAGGTCGATGCCGAGAAGCAGGAACTCCACGGCAGAGCCTGAGAGATTGCGCTTGACGGAAAGCAGGGTGCAGCAGGCGGCAGGCAGCATGTTGACATCCGAACAGACGATCACGGCACTCTGCTGCAAAATCCCGGCCTCCCGAAGCGGCACTTAAACTTGATGCCGGATATCTAGTTGGTTTGATGCCAACCCGCAACCGCAGATCACCCGCCGGACCGTCACTCTGCCGTCACGTTTTGAATCGGATTTCAACGACTTGAGAGGCAAAGCGGAATCAACTCCGCAGCATGTTGAATTGGGATGTGAGCGATAATCGCAGCGCCAGCCCAACGTCGCCGCAAACAAAAAGGCCCGCCGTCGCCGGCAGGCCTTCGATCGGTGTTTTTTAAAACCCGCTTACTTGCAGGCGCCGCAGAAGCGCTGGATGCGGCGGCAGGCTTCCTCGAGCTGCTCTTCCGAGGTCGCATAGGAGATACGGAAGTTCGGGCCGAGGCCGAAGGCCGAACCGTGAACAACGGCGACGCCTTCCGATTCCAGAAGTTCGGAGACGAAATCCTCGTCCGTCTCGATAACCTTGCCGGAGGGTGCGGTCTTACCAATCAGACCCTTGCACGAGGGATAGACATAGAAGGCACCTTCCGGCACCGGGCAGACAATACCCTTGGCCTGATTCAGCATCGAAACGACGAGATCGCGGCGGCCTTCGAAGATCTTCTTGTTCTCGGGGATGAAGTCCTGTGTGCCGTTCAGCGCTTCGACAGCCGCCCACTGGGCGATCGACGTCGCACCCGAGGTCTGCTGACCCTGGATCATGTCCATGGCCTTGATGAGCTGGATTGGGCCGGCCGCATAGCCGATACGCCAGCCGGTCATCGCATAGGCCTTGGAGACGCCGTTCATCGTCAGCGTGCGGTCGTAAAGCTGAGGCTCGACTTCCACAGGCGTAACGAACTTGAAGTCGCCATAGGTCAGGTGCTCGTACATGTCGTCGGTCAGCACCCAGACCTGCGGATTCTTCATCAGCACATCCGTCAGCGCCTTCAGCTCGTCATGCGTATAGGCGGCCCCCGTCGGGTTGGACGGCGAGTTGAAGATGAACCACTTGGTCTTCGGCGTGATCGCCTTTTCGAGATCGGCCGCCTGAAGCTTGAAGTTATGCTCCTGGGTGGCAGAAACGAAAACCGGCGTGCCGCCGCACAGTGCCACCATCTCAGGATAGGAAACCCAGTAAGGCGCCGGGATGACGACTTCGTCGCCGGGGTTCAGCGTTGCCATGAAGGCGTTGAAAAGGATCTGCTTGCCGCCGGTGCCGACGATCGTCTGCTCCCAGGAATAGTCGAGGCCGTTCTCGCGCTTGAACTTGGCGGCGATCGCCTTGCGCAATTCCGGGATACCGGAAACCGGCGTGTACTTCGTTTCGCCGCGGTTGATCGCGTCGATGGCCGCCTTCTTGATATTATCGGGCGTATCGAAATCCGGCTCACCGGCGCCGAGGCCAATGACGTCACGTCCTTTTGCTTTCAGCTCGCGCGCTTTCTGGGAGACGGCGATGGTGGCTGAAGGCTTCACACGGGAAAGAGCATCGGCAAGGAAAGCCATGATAACGGTCCTAATGGTTGAAACGGGCAGAAAGCCGGGACCGGAGTTCTGCGGTTAGCTCTATGTCCAATGTATGGCGGCATTTCAAGCGGAAAGGCGTCATGGTGGCATGATTCTTATTGATCGGTTCGCCGCACCATCAGCCCGGCATGCCGCGCCCTTGGGAGAGGCTTGCGTCACCTGGCCGAAACGCCAGGCGCCGATCTTGAATCAATCTCTAAAGTCATCCGGATTTATCTCCTGAAATCAGTGGCATCGCCGGATTTGGCCATCGCCACGAATAAGCCGCAACAAATGCCGCGCCGCGCCGCAATTCGGTCGCGAGCGCGCCGAGATCGAAGCCGCATCATCCGGCATCCGAAATTGGTTATTGAGGGTATGCCAATGTTTCTGGAAGATGAGTTCGCCATAGGGCGCATACGTGCGCGCCGAATTTCCGTTTCAGTCCTTGTTGCATTCACTATCTTTGCGGCCTGCATCACCGCGGTGCTGGGACGTGCCTCCGCCGTCCGCGCCGCCGAGACGCCGAAGGCATCCGCTGAGCTCGCAGCACTTGTCCGGCCGAACGACGTCCGCAGCGGCTCGCTGCTCTTTCCGTCGAAGGAGCCGGGCTTCTATGTCGAAGCGCCGCAGCTGAAGAGTGATGTCGCCATCGATGTCTCAGGCCCGATCGCCAGGGTAAAGGTGACGCAACGCTTCCAGAATCCGAGCCAGGGTTGGGTCGAAGGCACCTACGTCTTCCCGCTGCCGGAGAATTCCGCCGTCGACACCCTGAAAATGCAGATCGGCGAACGCTTCATCGAAGGCCAGATCAAGCCGCGCCAGGAAGCCCGCGAGATCTACGAGCAGGCCAAGGCCGAGGGCAAGAAGACGGCGTTGCTCGAACAGCAGCGGCCGAACATCTTCACCAACCAGGTCGCCAATATCGGTCCCGGCGAAACCATCGTCGTCCAGATCGAATACCAGCAGACCATCCACCAGTCGGGCGGCGAGTTCTCGCTGCGCTTCCCGATGGTCGTCGCCCCGCGCTACAATCCGGCGCCGATCGTCCAGACCGTCGAATTCAACAACGGCGCCGGTTTTGCCACACCGCGCGACCCGGTGGAAAACCGCGACAAGATCGAAGCCCCCGTGCTTGATCCGCGTGAGAACGCCAGGATCAATCCGGTTTCGCTGACCGTCGATCTCAAGGCCGGTTTCCCGCTCGGCGACGTCAAATCGTCCTTCCACGCGGTCGATATCAGCCAGGACGGCGACCAGGCGAGAACGATCAGCCTGAAGGCGGACTCCGTTCCCGCCGACAAGGATTTCGAGCTCACCTGGAAGGCCGCCCCCGGCAAGATGCCGAGTGCCGGCCTCTTCCGCGAAGTGATTGATGGTAAGACCTATCTGCTCGCCTTCGTCACCCCGCCCACTGCCCCCGATACGGCAGCGCCGCCGGCGAAACGCGAGGTGGTCTTCGTCATCGACAATTCCGGCTCCATGTCCGGCCCGTCGATCGAGCAGGCAAGGCAGAGCCTGGCGCTTGCGATCTCCAAGCTGAACGTCGACGACCGCTTCAACGTCATCCGTTTCGACGATACGATGACCGATTATTTCAAGGGTCTCGTCACTGCCACCCCTGACAATCGCGAAAAGGCGATTGCCTATGTCAGAGGCCTGACTGCCGACGGCGGCACGGAAATGCTACCTGCCTTGCAGGCTGCGCTGCGTAACCAGGGACCGGTCGCAACCGGAGCGCTGCGCCAAGTCGTGTTCCTGACGGATGGCGCGATCGGCAACGAACAGCAGCTTTTCCAGGAAATCACCGCAAACCGCGGCGATGCCCGCGTCTTCACCGTCGGCATCGGCTCGGCGCCGAACACCTATTTCATGACCAAGGCCGCCGAAGTCGGCCGCGGCACCTTTACGGCGATCGGCTCGACCGATCAGGTGGCGAGCCGCATGGGCGAGCTTTTCGCCAAGCTGCAGAACCCAGCCATGACCGATATCGCCGCAACCTTCGAAGGCATCGCTGCCGAGGACATCACGCCAAACCCGATGCCGGACCTCTATAGCGGCGAGCCTGTCGTGCTGACCGCGCGACTGCCTGACGATAAGCCCGCCGGCAAGCTGCAGATCTTCGGCAAGACAGGCGAGCAGCCCTGGCGCGTCGAGATGAATATCGCCAATGCCGCCAACGGCAACGGCATTTCCAAGCTCTGGGCGCGGCGCAAGATCGACGATTTCGAGGCGCGCGCCTATGAACGTCAGGATCCGGCCGCGCTCGACAAGGATATCGAGACCGTCGCGCTCGCCCATCACCTCGTCTCCCGCGTCACCAGCCTGGTTGCCGTCGACATCACCCCGTCTCGCCCGGTCGATCAGCCGCTCGGCTCGACCAAGCTGCCGCTCAACCTGCCGGAAGGTTGGGACTTTGATAAGATCCTCGGCGAAAACCCTGCCCCTCTTGACGGCGCGGAGCGCCATGGCTCGGCTACGCCGACAGGAAACGCCGGACCGGAGCGGGCTGCGGCCGAAACACAGAAACTCCTCGCATCGCCTGAGATCGCAAACATGATGGCTGCAGCCCCGACCGCCAAGGCCGCCACCATGATCGCGCAAAAAAGCACGACCGTGAACCTGCCGCAGACGGCGACGCGCGCCGACGAGCAGATCATCCGTGGGCTGACCATGCTTCTCCTCGCGCTGATGGCGGCAAGCGGGCTGGCCGTCTGGCGGCGGCGCCTCAAGGGCATTATCGCCGTCGGAGCCAAGCGAAATGGTCTCTAGGCTCTCTGCAAGCCAGAATGAGGAAGCGGCCGAATTCGAGCCGCTTCCGACCTATCTGGAACTCGCCATGGCCGCCGCCACGGCCTATGACCGGCCGAAGATGCGCCAGAAGAAGGGTTTCTTCCTCTGGCGTCTTTCCTCGATCGAAAAAGCAATCGCCTTTGCCATCGCCGGCCTTGCCCTCTATGGCTTGGCGCTGATCGGCGACGGCTTCCTGCTGAAGGCGAAGGCGGAGCTTTCCCAAGTTCTGCTGAAACGCGCCTTCGCCGCCGAATTGCGGGGCGAAGAAACAAAACCCTGGCCCTGGGCGGATTTCACCACCGAGGCCAAGGTTCGCGCCCCGCGCCTTGGCAAGGAGGCGATCGTGCTCTCCGGCGCCTCCGGCGAAGCTCTCGCCTTCGGTCCGGCCTGGCTCGTCAACACGCCACAGCCGGGCGAGGAAGGTACCTCCGTGATTGCCGCCCATCGCGACACGCATTTCCGCTGGCTGCAATATATAAGGCCCGGCGATACGATTGAAGTCACGCGCCGCGACGGCAAACTGTTGACCTTCAAGGCCGGCGAGGGCCGCATCGCCCCGTGGGATGCAAGCGGCATCGATCCCTCCTCCGATGGCCGCCGCCTGGTGCTGACCACCTGCTGGCCCTTCGACGCGACGGAACGCGGGCCGTTGCGCTATATCCTCGAGGCGGAATTGGTCGATGGCTAGAGCGCCGTGCGTCCTCTTGGACGCACAAAGGACGCTCTACCTTTTTTGAATCTGCGCGACGGGATCAGTTCAACCGGTAAACACAAAGCCGTTATTGCAGGTCGAATGAGGGTTGAAGCTCTCGCCTGCCCGCTCCACGTTCAGCCTGAGAGACGACGGGGACGCACGATGAAGAGAATGTCCGCCTTCCATTTCGCCGCAGCGCTGGTCCTGTTCGGCACCGTATCGGCGGATGCAGCTGATACTGTCAACACGCAGGATCTCGCGGTGCGGGTCGACAAGCTCGCCGACGGCCTCCAACATCCCTGGGCGGTCGAGGTCTTGCCCGACGGCGCCTATCTCGTCACCGAGCGGCCGGGCCGCATGCGCATCGTCCGCGACGGCAAGCTCTCCGACCCGATCGGCGGCGTGCCTAAGGTCAGCGCCCGTGGCCAGGGTGGCCTGATGGACGTGGCGCTCGCACCGGACTTTGCGACGAGCCGCAAGCTCTATTTCACCGCCGCCATCGCCAACAGCCGGGGCTCCGGCACCGAAGCCTTCAGCGCCACGCTTTCAAATGACGAAAAGACGCTTCACGCCGTGACGCCTGTTTTCACCATGCAGCACTTCACGTCAGGCAACATCCAGTACGGCTCGCGCATCGCGATTGCCCGTGACGGCTCGCTGTTCATCAGCGTGGGCGACCGCGGCGACCGCGACCGCTCGCAAGACTGGCAGGACGATGCCGGCTCGATCATCCATATCAATGCCGACGGCAGCATCCCTGCCGACAATCCGTTCAAAGACGGCGGCAAGGCGCTGCCGGAAATCTGGTCGAAAGGCCACCGCAACCCGCAGGGCATCACCTTCGACGCCAAGGATGGCAAGCTCTATACCGTCGAGCACGGCGCGCGCGGCGGCGACGAGATCAACCAGCCCGAGGCCGGCAAGAATTACGGCTGGCCTGTTATCACCTATGGCCGCGATTATTCGGGCGCCGAGATCGGCGAAGGCACGGCCAAGGAAGGGCTGGAACAGCCGCTGCACTACTGGGATCCTTCGATCGCACCCGGCGCGCTCGTCGTCTATCGCGGCGCCATGTTTCCAGAATGGGACGGCAATTTCATCGTCGCAGCGCTGAAGTTCCAGCTGCTCTCGCGCATGCAGCGCGACGACGGCGGCGCCTTCGTCACCGAAGAACGTCTGTTCGAGGGCGAATACGGCCGCATCCGCGACGTCGTCGTCGCACCCGACGGCGCCCTGCTGATGGTGACGGACGAGGACAACGGCGCGCTGCTCAGGATCTCCAGAGCGCAGGCCCGCAACGGCTGAGACGTCACAACGCGCCGCGCAGTTCCTTGCGGATGACGAATTTCAACCCGGACCAGATCTCGTCAACGGCGCAGACCTTGACGTCGACGAGGCCCATCGGAAGCAGAACCTCCCGCAGCACGTCCTCGGTGATATCGGTCGAAACCCGTGAGCTCTTCTTCGGCCAGGATATCCAGACCATCCCGTCCGGCCTCAGGACACGGAAAAGCGCGGGCGCAATGGCGTCCAGCGCCGCACGTTCTGTCGTAAACAGATGCACGTAGTCGAATGCACGCTGAGGCGTCTCGGGAAGCGCATGGACGACCGAAGCAAAACCATCGAAACCATTGATGTCGCCGATCGTTTCCGGAATGCCGAGAAGAGCGGCTGCCTGCCCCTGTGCAAGGCCGAGTTTCCTGACAAGCGGCGTGCCGGAATAACCGGTCGCCCTGGGCGCTGCCGTGTCGTCAGCCTGCGGCCTCTCTTCACCTCGCATGCCTTCACCTCCGTCAACCGGCACGAAGTCTTCACCCTTGCCGAAAGGAAACGCAACTGCTAACCGCTTGGGCACATCCCTTCCCCATCGAGGACGACATGACGCGCGTTCAGGCGAACCTCCTCCTATTGCTTGCAGCCGCCATCTGGGGCGGCGGCTTCGTCGCGCAGTCGACGGCGATGAAGACGATCGGCCCTTTCTGGTTCATTGGCCTGCGTTTTGCCGTCGCCACGCTGGCCGTGCTGCCCTTCGTCCTTTTCGAAGCGCGCAAGGCAAAGGAAAAGACCAGCGCACGCCATGCGAAGCTCTATATCCTGATCGGCCTTGCCCTTTTCGGCGGCGCAGCCACGCAGCAGGTCGGACTGCAGACGACGACGGTGACGAATTCCAGCTTCATCACCGGCCTCTATGTCGTCTTCGTGCCGCTGATCGCCGTGTTCTTCCTGCGACGTGCCCCGCATTGGGTCATCTGGCCGGGCGCGCTGATGGCGGTCACCGGCATCTATCTCCTGTCCGGCGGCCATCTCTCGGCGCTGACCCCAGGCGATCTGCTGACCGTCGTCTGCGCCGTCTTCTGGGCGATCCAGATCACCCTTGCCGGCACGACCGTTTCGGAGACCGGAAGGCCGCTCGCGCTCTCCGCGGTGCAATTCGCCGTCACCGCAGTCTGTGCGCTGGCCGTTGCCGTAGCTGTCGAACCGGTCAGCCTTTCGGCGATCTGGGCCGCGGCGCCGGAGATCCTTTATGTCGGTATCTTCTCCTCGGGCGTGGCTTTCGTGCTGCAGGTGATCGGCCAGCGCTACACGACGCCCTCGCAGGCCGCGATCTTCCTTTCTTCCGAAGCACTCTTTGGCGCCTCACTCGCTGCCCTGCTGCTCGGCGAGACGATGCCGGTAACAGGCTATGCAGGTTGCGCGCTAATGTTTATCGCTATGCTTGTAGTCGAACTCGTGCCGGGACTGACCCGCGGGCGCTTGCCAGCCGCGTGAACACGCGTCCAAATATGGGTGAGTCACGCATCGGAAAAAAAATTCATTTGCCGCGAGAGACGCGTTCACGTTGCATTTTTGGGAAAATCTGCTCGGAACTTATATTGCAGACGATATAAAACGTTAATCATTCCCTATCAGCGAAGGAAATTTTGCGTTTTTTCGCAAATTGGATGTCGGCAGGGGTGTGCCCAGAACGACACGTTAAAAAACTTTTGCTTGCCAAAATCCTTTAAACGCAGCACTCTCAGCGCGTTCGGGCATTTTGCGAGCATGGGAAGTCCTTAAGTATTTGCGCGCCGGGAACGCTAATATTCCGGTCAGCCGGTTCCGAAAATGGCGGGCGAAAGTCCTGCCTGGAACAGGCCGAGGTAGAGGGGACCTTTTTCTCACATTTCAAGAATTGCCTGCCAACACCTCCCCGCAAGGAGGCAATGCTATGATGCTGCCCGTGTGGATGGCGGGCAGAGAGAAAAGGACCTGAGGCATGGCAGAGACTGGCACTGTAAAATTCTTCAATACCGACAAAGGCTTCGGCTTCATCAAGCCGGACCGGGGCGGCGCCGATATCTTCGTTCACATTTCTGCCGTTCAGGCCTCCGGCCTGGCCGGTCTGACGGAAAACCAGAAGGTAAGCTTCGACACGGAGCCGGATCGCCGCGGCAAGGGCCCGAAGGCCGTCAATCTGCAGATTGCGGGCTGAACCCTTAACAAGGCTGGCGAGTTCGAGTTGAAGCCCGGCAGCAATGCCGGGTTTTGTCGTTCAGCCTTCGTTCAGCTACAAATCTGTACTTCTCTCATCATCGAGAAAGGGGCCGGCGTTCGGTTCCCGGGATTAGGATTTATGCTTATGAACAGGCTCGCCAAGACCATTCTGCTGACGGCAACCGCTGCCGCACTCACGCTTTCTGCCATCGGTGAAGCGTCGGCCCGCGACCGCCACTGGCGCCACGGCAATCACGGCAACAACGATGCGTGGGTAGGCGGCGCTGTCGGCCTTGCCACCGGCCTAATCGTCGGTTCGGCCATCGCCAACGCCAATAATGGTCCGGTCTACGAAGAACGCCGCTACATCGACCCGGCCTACGAGCCGGATTATTACGAACCCGCTCCGGTCTATCGCGCCCCGCGCCGCGTCTATGTCGACCAGCCGCAATATTACGCGCCGGTCCGCACGGCGGTGGAGCCCTGGTCGCCGCAATGGGAGCGTTACTGCTCTTACCGCTACCGCTCCTTCGATCCGCGCAGCGGCACCTATGTCGGCAATGACGGCCGCAGCCACTTCTGCACCGCCGGCTGAATCGTCTAATATCCCTGATGCCAAGCGCCGCTTTTCAGCGGCGCTTTTGTTTTGCCTGCGTCAGCCGGTCTTCTTGTTCCAGGGCATGAACTCAGCCTCAGCATCAAAATCGGTCGAGACACTCACGGTGCGCCACATCCGATCGGCTTCGATACGCGCGGCATCCGCCTTTTCGACATTGAGTACCGCATCGCTGCCGAGCAGCAGCCGGAACGGCGGCTCGTCGAGACCGGCGATGTGGATGACGACTGCCGCCGCTCTGGCAGGATCGCCGGGCTGGCGACCATCGTACTCACGCTGGAAACGCACCGTAGCACCGACCGTCTCCGCATAGTCCTGCCGCCCTTCGGCAAGCACCGTCGAGGAGCCGGCGAAATCGGTCCTGAAGCCGCCGGGCTCGATCACCGTCACCCTGATGCCGAACGGCGCGACCTCTTTCGACAGCACCTCGGAAAAGCCCTCGACACCGAATTTCGCTGCCGAATAGGCGCCGCGCCCGGCAGGTCCGATCCGGCCGCCGACCGATGAGAACTGGATGATGTGCCCCGCCCCCTGCCCGCGCATCAGGGCGATGACCGCCTTGGTCATGATGATCGTGCCGAAGAGGTTGGTCTCGATCTGGGCGCGGAAATCGGCAAGACTGGTATCCTCGATCGAGCCGACATTGCCGTAGCCGGCATTGTTGACGAGCACGTCGATGCGCCCGAACCTCTTCACACCAGCTTCGACTGCTGCCGCTGCCGCCGCCTCGTCGGTCACGTCAAGCGCCAGCGTCAGGACCTGATCGCCATACCGCTCGGAAAGATCGGCAAGCTGGCCGGGATCGCGCGCAGTTGCCACCAAATTGTCGCCGGAGGCCAAAACCGCCTCGGCCAGCGCCCGGCCAAGACCGCGCGAACTCCCTGTTATCAACCAGACTCTGAACATCGGAAACCCTCCTGCTTTGGTTCCCGGCTCATGTATGGTCTATTGTATCCAATCGAAAGAAGGTACCCGGACGATCTATACACACCTTGAGGTAACTGACTTGACCAGTGACATCTTCGATTTCTGCAGCAGTATGACGGACGAACAGGATGGGCGAGCCCGTGAACTGATCGAGCGGGCGGCGGCGAAATGGCCGCTGCGCATCCTGCACGTACTCTCCGATGCCGGCGCACCCCTGCGCTTCTCACGCCTTATGGAGAGGGTCGAGGGCATCAGCCAGAAAGTGCTGACGCAGACGCTGCGCACCCTCGAAAGAGATGGCCTCATCATCCGCACGCTCTATCCCGAAGTGCCGCCGCGCGTCGAATACGAGTTGACGCCGCTCGGACGCGACCTCCTCATGCAAGTCGTCACGCTCTGGCGCTGGATCGTCGAACACCTGGATGATTTCGATGCGCGCAAAGCCGTAAAGCTGACGGCCGCCGGCGTCTAAAGCGCGTCGCAATCTTTCAGATTCGCTCCTTGCGCTTTATGTCTTTGTTTCTACGCATGTCGTTATCGCAAAACCGCTCCACAATTTTGCGCGACATGCCTTCAAGCCGGAATGCGGATCGTTGCCCTCAGCCCACCGAGCGGACTGTCGGTGAGCGTGACGTTGCCGCCGTGGCTGCGGGCGATGTCGCGGGCGATCGCAAGGCCGAGGCCGGTGCCCGACGCATCCAGGTTGCGCGCCGTATCCAGCCGGAAGAATGGCTTGAACACGTCCTCGCGGTTCTTCTCAGGAATGCCCGGCCCATCATCGTCGAAGACGACGGTCAGCCATTTGGCGTTGTGCTTGGCTTCGATGTCGAGCCTATTGGCATAACGCCGAGCATTCGAGGCAAGGTTGGTGACGAGCCGCATGAAAGCGTTCGGCCTGACGGATATGTCGTCATCGCCTTCGATGGAATAGCTGAATTTTTTGCCGTGCAGGGCGAAATCGGATTCCAGCTTCGCGAAGATCTCACTGAGTTTCAGCTCGCCGACATCCTCTTCGACCTCGCCGCGTGCAAAGGCCATGTAGGCCTCCAGCATGGTTTGCATGTCGTTGACGTCATCGTTCAGCCCATGCAGGTCGGGATTGTCGCCAGCCAGCGCCAGTTGCAGCTTGAAGCGGGTGAGGATGGTGCGCAGGTCATGGCTGACGCCGGAGAGCATCGCGGTGCGCTGTTCGATCTGCCGTTCGATTCGCTCCCGCATCAGAATGAAGGCAAGACCGGCGCGCCTGACCTCGTCGGCGCCGCGCGGATAGAAATTATCGGGCTTCTGCCCCTTGCCGAAGCTTTCGGCCGCTCGCGCCAAGGTCAGGATCGGCCGGATCTGCCCGCGCAGGAAGAGGATCGAGATGCCGATCAGCACCAGCGAGGTGCCAACCATCCAGACGATGAAGATATGGGTGTTCGACGCATAGGTCTGGCTGCGTTTGGTCAGCACCCGCAGGATCTTGTTGTCGAGTTTGATGCGGATCTCGACGAGGTTTGAATTGCCGACCGTGTCGATCCAGAAAGGCCGGTGAATTTCGTCGGTGATCTCGTCGCTGAGGATGCCATCGAGAATCGAGAAGAAAGGCTTGACGCGCGGCGGCGGCAGATCGCCGTCCGGCTCGATCGAGATCTGCAGGCTGAGCTGGTCGCGCGCGATGCGGATGATCTCGCTATAGTCCGAGTTCTGCGGATAGGTCTCGATAATTTCGATGATGGCGGCGATGTCACGGGTGACGGCAAGCGACAGCCGCTCCGTCACCATTTGCCAGTGCCGCTCCATGAAGACGGCGGCGACGACGGATTGCAAAAGCACCATCGGAATGATGATGATCAGCAGCGAGCGCGCGTAAAGTCCGGTCGGCAGCCGGCGGCGCAGCCAGCGGACGATCCAGCGCCAACCCGGCGCAGAAGTGCGGTCTTCCCGCCGCAAGCTGTCGATCGTCACCATCAGCGCCGGTCCCGAACCTTGAGTTTAGTCGATGCTCAGCCTGTATCCGATGCCGCGCACGGTCTGTAGCCAGACGGGATTGGCGGGATCGTCCTCGATCTTACGCCGCAGCCGGTTGATCTGCACGTCGATCGTCCGCTCGCCGACTTCGGTATCGTTGCCGATCAGTTCATGGCGGGGGATCGTGTCGCCGGCGCGCCGTGCAAAGAGCAGCATGATCTCCTGCTCGCGGTCGGTGAGCCGGATCACCTCGCTGGCTTTCTTCAGCTCCTTGCGGGTCAGCGAGAAGGTGTAGGGGCCGAACATCACTTGTTCGATCTTCGGTCCCTCGCCGCCGGCGTTGCGGCGCAGGATGTTATTGATGCGCAGCACCAGTTCGCGCGGGTCGAAGGGCTTGGAAAGATAGTCGTCGGCGCCCGCCTCCAGGCCTTCAATGCGGTTGCCCGATTCTGCCAGCGCCGTCAGCATGATGATCGGGACATTCTTGATGGCGCGAAGCCCGCGGGTGACGTCGATGCCGGATTCGCCCGGCATCATCACATCCATGATGATCAGGTCGAAATCGAGACCCGCAAGCTTGCGCTGCGCCTCGGCGCCGTCGGCGGCGACGGTTACGCGGAAGCCGTTCTCGGCGAGATAACGATTGAGCAGCGCGCGGATACGGGAGTCGTCATCGACCACCAGCAAATGCGCCGCATCGTCGGAAATACCTGTCTTGACCGCCATTCAATCCGCCCTCTGTCTGTCCCGCATGCCGCTGAGGAAAGCTTTTACGCCCTCCCGCACCTCCGCAGAAGCCCCTTCGAATGCCCGCTCAATGCGGCGCGATTGCGGCTCGGCAAGGGCAAGCGCCAGCTCTCGTCCCGATTGCGTCGGATAAAGCTTGCGCTGCCGCCGGTCCTCGGGACCTGCCACCTGGCGAATATAGCCTGAATCGATCAGCTGTTTCAGCACCCTTGCGAGGCTCTGCTTGGTGATCTTCAAGGTATCGAGAAGATCAGCCACCGTCATGCCGGGATTGCGGTTGACGAAATGCACGACGCGATGATGCGCCCGGCCGAAGCCGCTCTTCTCGAGGATGGCATCCGGATCGGAAACGAAGTCGCGATAGGCGAAGAAGAACAGCTCGATGATCTCGAAATCGATGATATCTGTATCTTCCATCGGCGTGCCCAGCGGCTCTGGCTTGCCTACTTTCGGGCCGGTCTGTCGTGACACTCGGCATTCCTTTCTCGTTCCGCGCGCTACGTGAAACTTTCGCGAAGATATGTCAGCTTTATTGACATAAATTTTGGCGCGTAGCTTCCGCGAACTCTGCGGGAGGCCCGCACGGTCTCCTCATTTCCCTGGCACTTCCTGGAAACTAAGGCCCGTCCGGCACTCCGACGCAACACGCGATTTCCCCTTGCGTCTGTGGATAAGACGTAATGGGGACAACAATCAACAGGCATGGCGCGTGAAGCGCCGGAGGAGTTAGGGATGCGCCGGTCGCTTCGGCGACCTGGCCGCGATAATCGAGCACCATAGCATCGGCGTAGCCCTTGGCTGCAAAAAGCCGCAGCATCGAGGTGATCGAACGCGCGATCCTGCCGGAGGAACTCCCCGGCTTTAGCGAGTGCTTCTTCACCGGTTCGGCTGCGGAAGTGACCCCGGTTCCCGAAACCGGCCCGTACCGCTTCACGCCGTCGACGATCTCCGAAATGAACGACTACATGAAGGAAGTCTATCCGGCGGTGATCGCCGCCGAATAAGACCCTCAGGAAATCGGCCGGCTACTACATAATTCCTTAAATCGGAATCGATATAAGGATAAAATTATGCAGCAATTTAAAGTGCTACAGCGTTCTTTGCGCGTCTCAAAAGACGCGCGGCGCTGTAGATAAACGCCTGCCGGGCCTTTTTACCTGTGCGCCCGTGCCATGACCAGTCCGGCGAGCGTCGAGAGAATGCCGCCGCCGATCAGGCCGCCGATGCCGTCGGCGATCAGGCCGGTCATAGCCGCTTCCCCACCGACCATGCTGAGCAGCATACCGCCGGCAACGCCGCCGATCGCGCCTGCGATCGTACGGGCGACGACGTTGATCGCCTGCTGCTTCAAAGCGGCGCTCGCGGCGTTGCCGCCGATTGCACCGGCAATCAATTGTGTGATGAGCGGAAGTAGGGCTTCCATGATTTCCTCCTCTGGCGATCTCCCCGATCGCCCAGCTACGCCGATCTTTGGCGTATTAGTATTTTATCATATTTCGGAGGAAAGCGTTAAGAAAAATCAACCGATGCGGGATTAAGGCAGGGAGAAGCGCCCCGAAACGAGGCGGTCCGACGTCCGCCTCGCCTCAATTTCTGTCGATCACGTCATTGATAGACGTAGACGATCCGGCGCGTACCGGGATCGACCAGCACCGGCCGATCGTTGATCCTCGTATAGCGGTACTCGTAGTCGGGAATCGTCTGGAAGGTAACGTCTGCAGGCACTTCCGCGCCGACGACGACATCGCCGCCAAGCTGCACCGTCTCACCCGGGTTGGTGTCGATATAGGTGCGGACCGTCTCCGGCGGGGTGATAGTCTCGACCGACCCGACGGGGCCGAGCAACTCGTCGCCCGGCGCCGGCTGCGGCTCGGCCGGAACGACACTCGCGGTCGACTCGTAGGTCACGCTGGGAACGCCGATCTCGGAGCGGTGCTGCTCGACGATAACAGAGCTGCCGCCGTGATCGACCTGCAGATAATCGGCATAGACCCAGCCACGCATGCCGTTGACGTCGACACGGCACCAGCGGCTGCCTTCGATGCAGCCGTCGAGGACTGCGGTGGAGCCGCGGGTGGCAAGACCGACTGAGGGATATTGTGGGCCGGGGCCAGCACGGACGTTGAGATCGTTGACCGTCGTCGCCATCATCTCCGCCTGCGCAAGACCGGCGCTAGCCATCAGCACCGCGCCTGCCAGCAGAATGTTTCTCTTCAAGGTCATATGAGCGTCTCCTTGGTTTCGATGGGCTGACAACGCACGGGGTTCCACGATGTTCCCCTGTGCTCCGCCGAGCGAAACACTACTTGCGGGAGATTTCATGCAAATGTTTGGAAGAATTGAGAGAAAAACGATTTTATCACCCTGCGACGATGGCAAAGAGAGCCATAAATTCTTGTTGCAGTCCGTCTTTTTACCGTGAGGCACACCGCCCATGGCACAAGATTCCGGCTGTCCTTGCCGCGGTTTCGGATTATACCCGAAGCAGCAGAGACACCAAGCGAGGCACTTATGGGCATGCTCCAGGCCGGCATCATTCCGGTGACACCCTTCCAGCAAAACTGCACGATCTTCTTCGATCCCGATACCAAGGAAGGCATCGTCGTCGATCCCGGCGGCGACGTGCCGCTCATCCTGCAGGCGATCGCCCAGAACGGCCTAACCATCAAGGAAATCTGGCTGACACACGGCCATCTCGACCATGCCGGCGGCGCCAGTGAATTGAAGGAAGCTCTCGGCATCGACGTGGTTGGCCCGCATCAGGACGACCTGCCGCTGCTGCAGCAGATCGAGACCCAGGCCGCGAAATACGGCATATCAGGATTGCGTAACGTCGTGCCCGACCGCTGGCTGAAAGACGGTGACAAGATCTCTTTCGGCGCCCATGAATTCGAGGTCTATCACACGCCCGGCCATGCCCCCGGCCACGTCATCTATTTCAACCGTGCGCAGAATTTCGCCCATCTCGGCGATGTCCTCTTCAACGGCTCGATCGGCCGCACCGACCTGCCGGGCGGCGATCATCAGCAACTTCTCGATTCGATCCGCGACAAGGTATTACCGCTTGGCGACGACGTCGGCTTCATCTGCGGCCACGGCCCCGGCGGCCGCATCGGCGACGAGCGACGCAGCAATCCATTTCTGCGGGAGATCAGACCTCGTGCCGGCACATCAGCCGAAGCCCCGAACAACTAATGCATGTCGCCCAAAAGTGGGCAGCGGTTTTGGGATAACGACTTGCATAAAACAAGGACTTAAAGCGCCGCATAAATCTGGATAGACCCGACGCGCTTTAAGTGTGAGCTTGAGCTCACATCATCTTTCGGCCGTTCGGGACCGGCTGTTCGACGGCAGCAAGCACGATCGCGCCGTTCTCGTCCTCGAATCCCAACGTCAGCACTTCCGAACGGAATGGCCCGATCTGGCGCGGCGGGAAGTTGACGACGCCGAGCACCTGCCGGCCCAGCAGGCTTTCCGGCGTATAATGCACAGTGATCTGCGCTGAGGATTTTTTGGTGCCGATATCAGGGCCGAAATCGATCACCAGCTTGATCGCCGGCTTGCGCGCTTCCGGAAAGGGACTGGCCTCGATGATCGTGCCGACGCGAATGTCGACACGCTCGAAATCGGCGTAGGTGATCTCTTCGGCCATATGGTCTCCGTCAGCCGGCCAGTTCCTCGGCCCGCTTGCGCGCCGCCGCGAGTGCTGCGTCGAACAAGGGCTGCATGCCGTCTTCGGCCATCAGTACGGCCAGCGCCGCCGCCGTCGTGCCACCGGGAGAGGTTACATTCTCCCGCAGCCGCGAAGCGTCGTCGGGGGACTGGTGCATGAGTTCACCAGCCCCCGCGACTGTTTCCCGCGCAAGACGCATGGCGAGGTCCGCCTGCAGACCGAGTTTACGGCCTGCCTCCGCCATACATTCGACGAGATAGAATACATAAGCCGGGCCGCTGCCCGAAAGCGCCGTCACGGCATCGATATCGGCTTCCGCGGGCACCCATTCGACCGGGCCCGAGACGCGCAGAAGGGAATGGACGCGTTCGCGCTGCGGGTCGCTGACCCCTGAATTGGCAAAGGCGCCGGTGACACCACGCCCGACCATGGCCGGCGTATTCGGCATGGCCCGCACCATGGCGGCCATGCCGAGATGTTTCTCGAGGAAACCGAGCGTCTTGCCGGCTGCGACCGAGACGACGACCGTGTCCGGCCCGACGGCGCTCTTCACCGCCGGCAGCACCGTCTCCATCACCTGCGGCTTGACCGCCAGGAACAGCACACTTGCCTTCAAGTCCGTGGGAAGCGCGGTCAGATGGGTGGCGCCAGCCCCGTTGATCGTCGCCAGCATCGCCGGCGATGGGCCGGGATCGACGACGATGACGGCTGAGCCCGGAACGCCGCTTTTCAGCCAGCCGGAGAGCATCGCCCCGCCCATATTTCCGGCGCCGATCAGAACGACGGGATGTGTCGAGGAGAAAGCCTTCGTCGGCATCTCAAGCCTCGCCGACCGTTTCGAACAGCACGGCTTCCATCGCCTTCGTCGCTTCCATGCCGGACCAGACGACGAATTGGAATGCCTGGAAATAGGCCTCGCAGGTATCAAGCGCACTGGAAAGCAGCACCTCAACCTGGCGATTGGTAGGCTCCGCACCGCCGGCAAGCAGCAGCGATTGGCGGAAAATGACGACATCTTCCTGGCGCCAGAGGTCGAAATGACCCATCAGCACCTGCCCGTTGATCGCCGAGAGCAGCTTGACCACCTCGTTGACCCTGATGTCGGGAACTTTGATATCGAAGGCGCAGCCAAGATGCAGCGCCTCGAACTCCTCCATCCAGGAGAAGGAGACGTGGTAGTCCGTCCAGCGCCCCTCGACCGTCATCGCGATCTCGTCCTCGCCGGACCGTTCGAACGACCAGTCGTTGTTGGAGGCAACGTACTCGATCATGTCGACCGGGTTCGACTGACGCTCGACTTCCAATTCCATCAGGTTCATGCAGCACCTTCTTGACCGGAACGAATGCGACCTAACTTGGTGTACGAACACAAGAAAGACACACGCAAATACCGGAAACCACCACTCGGATGATCGTTGAACCGCTGCCAGACTTAACGCAGATAACCTGCCCGGAGCTTACCAAGTCGCTTCGAATCATCATTTAAAATCAGTGTATAGCGCCCCTTGCCCCCTGCCAGCCCCCCGAACGGAAAATAGGACCGGCCACTGTGGAAAGGCTCTTCGAAATTCAATTCAGAAGGGAGAATAAGCGACTCTGCGAATTGGCTTTTTTGGCAGTGTCCACAGGTGGAAAACTCACCTGGTTTTTTTACGGAAGATGCGGCGTGTGGCATGAAGGCAACGCCGCATCTGTGTCGTACCGGGACTTAAGCGCCCTCGCCGGTAAGCTTTGCCTCGAGTGCTGCGATGCGGGCGACAAGCGCCTCATTCTCGTCGCGTGCCTTGATCGCCATCTCGCGCACGGCCTCGAACTCCTCGCGCTTGACGATGTCCATGCTGTTCAGCCAACGCTCGGCCTGAGCGTTGAAGGCGGTTTCGATCTCCTTGCGGACGCCCTGGGCGGCACCGGCCGCATCGGTCATCAGCTTGGCGAATTCGTCCATGATGCGGTTCGTTCCGGTCGTCATGGCGGTTTTCTCCCTTCGCATGAGGTGAATTCAGCCCTTCGGGGCCTCAAGAGTTGAGGTAGGGCTTCACCATCGACGATGCAAGCGCTTTGCACGGGATAAGCTTGGCGGAACCGGCCGGGAACGCATCATCACGAACAATGGACTTGACCGTCCGGGATCGCAGCGGCATGTTCCGCGCAACTCAACAGGTGGAAAACCTTGCCGATAGCAGCCGATCTCCTTGCCATCATGCCTTTCCCGGATATCGATCCGATCGCCTTTTCGATCGGTCCGCTGGCGATTCACTGGTACGGCCTCGCCTACGTCGCCGGCATCCTGCTCGGCTGGGCCTATGCGCGCCGCCTCACCGCCAATGAAAGTCTCTGGCCCGGCAACGTCTCGCCGTTATCAAGGACGCAGCTCGACGATTTCATCGTCTGGGCAGCGCTTGGCGTCGTCCTCGGCGGCCGTCTCGGCTATATTTTCTTCTATGATCTCCCCGCCGTCCTGCGCAGTCCCATCCGTGCGCTCGAGATCTGGAACGGTGGCATGTCCTTCCATGGCGGCCTGACCGGTACGACGATCGCCATGATCCTCTTTGCCCGCCGCAACGCCATCCCGATCTGGAGCCTGTTCGACATCGTCGCCACCGTCGTTCCCTTCGGTCTGTTTTTCGGCCGCATCGCCAATTTCATCAATGGCGAGCTCTGGGGTCGGTTGACCGACGTGCCCTGGGCCGTGGTCTTCCCGACCGGCGGCCCCTTCGCCCGCCATCCGAGCCAGCTTTACGAAGCCGGCCTCGAAGGCATCGTTCTGCTCCTGGTGCTGGCCGCCCTGGTCTACGGCATGCGCGCGCTGAAAAGCCCCGGCTTCATTACAGGCGTCTTCGTTTGCGGTTATGCGCTGTCGCGCATCTTCGTCGAATTCTTCCGCGAGCCTGACGCCCAGCTCGGCTACCTCCTCGGCACGAACTGGCTGACCATGGGCATGGTGCTCTCCTCCCCGATGATCCTACTCGGCCTCTGGGCGATGCTGCGGGCCCGCCGCCAGGCTGCGCTGCAGCTCTGAAAACGGCAGGACGCGCGACATGACCACCGCTCTAGGCGAAAAGATCAAGGCGATCATCCAGGCCAACGGCCCGATCAGCGTCACCGATTATTTCTCGCTCTGCCTCGCAGACCCCGAACACGGCTATTACCGCACCCGCGAGCCCTTCGGCCGTTCCGGTGATTTCGTCACCGCGCCAGAGGTCAGCCAGATCTTCGGCGAGATGATCGGCGTCTTCATCGTCCATGCTTGGCAGCGCCACGGCACACCGACGGACGTGCGCCTCGTCGAAATCGGCCCCGGCCGCGGCACCATGATGACCGACATGCTGCGCGTCATCTCCCGCATCGCTCCACCGCTTTTCGACGCCATGACCGTTCATCTCGTCGAAACCAGCGAGCGCCTGCGCGACGTCCAGAGCCAGACGCTCGAACCCCACGGCGAGAAGATCACCTGGCACGATGGCTTCGACGAAGTGCCGCCCGGCTTCACGCTGATTGCCGCCAACGAACTTTTCGACGCCATCCCCATCCGCCAGTTCATCCGCATGCCGACGGGTTTCCGTGAGCGCATGGTCGGCATCGACGCCGATGGCGAACTGACCTTCGCCGCCGGCGTCGCCGGCCTCGATCCCACCTTGCTGCCCGAACCGGTGCAGAACGTGCCGGTCGGCACGCTCTTCGAGATCTCGCCTGCCCGCCAGGCGGTGATGATGGCGATCTGCGAGCGGCTGCGCGCCTTCGGCGGCACGGCACTTACGATCGACTACGGCCATCTCGTCACCGGCTTCGGCGATACGCTGCAGGCCGTGCGCATGCATGAATTCGACCCGCCGCTCGCCCATCCAGGTGAAGCCGATCTGACAAGCCATGTCGACTTCCAGCAACTCGCCGAAACGGCGCTTGCGGCCGGCCTCCATCTGAACGGCGCCCTGCATCAGGGTGATTTTCTGACCGGCCTCGGCATCCTCGAGCGCGCAACCGCCCTCGGCCGCGATCGCGAGCTGCAAACCCAGCAGGTCATCCAGACGGCGGTCGAAAGGCTCGCCGGCGCCGGTGAAGGCCGGATGGGCGAACTCTTCAAGGTGATGGCGGTCTCCTATCCCGCCGTCGATCTCATGCCCTTTCGTCCGGTGGATTGACAGGGCGCACGCGGCTGGTTCAACATCCGCCCGAAACAAGAACTTGAAGCGCGCCGCATATGCGATGCGCTTGGGATCATAACAAACCCCTCGAAAACCCCGGAATCACAGATGCAGGACGCGGCCTCTCCCGCACCGATCGAAAGCGCGCTGCTGAACCAGGCGGCGGGCAGCACGATCCGGCACGGTTATTTCACTCGGGCCGGCGGCGTTTCCGAAGGGCTGTATCGCGGCCTCAATGTCGGCCTCGGCTCCAGCGACGAACGCGACAAGGTCCTGGAAAATCGCCGTCGCGTCGCCGCCTGGTTCGGCTTGCCGGTCGAGCGGCTGGCAACCGTGCATCAGGTCCATTCTCCCGATGTCGTGACGATCGGCGCCGATTATGACGGCATCCGCCCCGACGCCGATGCGATGGTAACGTCAGCCCCTGGTATTGTGCTTGGCGTGCTTGCCGCCGATTGCGGACCGATCCTGTTTGCTGACCCGGACAATCGCGTCATAGGCGCCGCTCATGCCGGCTGGAAGGGCGCATTGACGGGCGTGCTCGAAAATACCGTCGCCGCCATGGAGGCGCTGGGTGCGGACCGCGGCAGCATCGTCGCCTGCCTCGGCCCCTCGATCAGCCAGGCAAGTTATGAGGTCGGTCCCGAATTCGTCGAGCGTTTCGTCGCCGAAAACCCGGACGACGAGCGCTTTTTCGTGCCTTCCGCAACGCCCGGCCACGCCATGTTCGACCTACCGGCGCTGACCGTCGACCGGCTGACGAAAGCCGGCGTGCGGGCCGAAAGCCTCGGCCTCTGCACTTATCCGGACAACGAGCGCTTCTTTTCCTACCGCAGGACGACACATCGCAAGGAGCCGGATTACGGCCGCCAGATTTCCGCGATATCAATCAGGGAGACTTGAGCAGAATGGCACTGCACTTCGAAAAGGCCGAATTCGCAAGCCGGCTTGCGCGCCTCACCGAGAAGATGAAGGAAGAAAAGCTCGACGCCTTGCTGCTCTTCGCCCAGGAAAGCATGTACTGGCTGACTGGCTACGACACCTTCGGCTACTGCTTCTTCCAGACGCTGGTCGTCAAGAGCGACGGCACCATGGCGCTGATCACCCGCTCGGCTGATCTTCGCCAGGCCAGGCATACCTCAATCCTCGAGGACATCCATATCTGGGTCGACCGGGTCAATGCCGACCCGACGCTCGACCTGAAGAACCTGCTGGTCGAGATGGATCTGCTCGGCGCCCGCATCGGCGTCGAATACGATACGCATGGCATGACCGGCCGCGTCGCCCGCCTGCTGGACGCGCAATTGACCACCTTCGGCCAGATCGTCGACGCCTCCTACCTCGTCAGCCGCCTGCGCCTGATCAAGAGCCCGACGGAGGTCGCCTATGTCGAGCGCGCCGCCGTTCTCGCCGACGATGCGCTCGATGCTGCGATCCGGCTGACAAAACCCGGCGCCGACGAGGCCGATATCCTCGCCGCCATGCAGGGCGCGATCTTTTCCGGCGGCGGCGACTATCCCGCCAACGAATTTATCATCGGCTCCGGCGCCGACGCGCTGCTTTGCCGCTACAAGGCCGGCCGCCGTAAGCTCGACGCCAGCGACCAGTTGACGCTCGAATGGGCCGGCGCCTATGCGCATTACCATGCCGCCATGATGCGGACGATCCTCATCGGCGAGCCGACGCATCGCCATCGCGAGCTTTACAACGCCTGCCGCGAAACCATCGAGGCGATCGAGACCGTGCTGAAGCCCGGCCAGACCTTCGGCGATGTCTTCGACATGCACGCCAGGATCATCGATGAGCGCGGCCTGGCCCGCCACCGGCTGAATGCCTGCGGTTATTCGCTCGGCGCCCGTTTCTCGCCCTCCTGGATGGAGCATCAGATGTTCCATGTCGGCAATCCGCAGCCGATCGAGCCGAACATGTCGCTCTTCGTGCACATGATCATCGCCGATTCCGATACGGGCACGGCGATGACGCTCGGCCAGACATATCTGACGACACCGGATGCGCCGCGCGCCTTGTCGCGCCATCCGCTCGATTTCATCGGGCTTTGACCGGTGAGAATCCGGAATTGACAGACGACCGTCCCCACCCGCATAAATTCGGGTGGGGCTGATTGCGATTGTGGGAAGGACGGATCAAGGGATGACGCGAGCTGCGATTGTGCCCACGTTCCTGTTCGTCATGGCTCTGCTGACCGCCTGCAACACCACCGATGCGCTGACACCGCAGGTCGATATCGGCGATTCCTCCGGCCGCCCGTCATCGAGCCCGGTAACGCAGAGCGAAGCCGAGCGGTTGGCGGGCACCCGCCAGCCGAGTTTCTCGGGAAGCTCGCAGCAGGGCGGCTACCATCCAGCCTATGATCAGTCACAGCAGGCCTATCGGCCCGGCACCGGCGCGCCACCGACGACGATGCAGGAGCAGGCAGACGCCCTGTCGAGGAGCAGCTCCTCGCCGGCCGCCTCCGCCCCGATCGACGGACAATCGCTGCCACCGCCGGTGGCCAGTGGTGGGCCTCCCGCACAGTCGGCTCAGCCGGCCGAGGCACAACAGCCGCAGCAGACCGCCGCCCTCCCCTCCAGTTCCTCCTCCGTTCGCGGCAGTACCGTGCGCTTCCTGCCCATCATCGGCGCGCCCGTGCAAGCCGTGACACCGCTCTCGCGCCAGCTCGGCACCGAGGCGCGCGCGCACGGCCTTTCCATCAAGAGCTCGAACGATGCGAGCAGCGATTACATCCTCAAAGGCTATCTCTCCGCCTTCAGCGACGACGGCAAGGTTACCGTGGTCTATGTCTGGGATGTTCTGGACAGCGGCGGCGGCCGCCTGCATCGCATCCAGGGACAGGAAAGCGTGCCGACGGCCGCGGCCGATCCCTGGGCGGGCGTTCCAGCCTCGGTGATGCAGCAAATCGGCTCAAAAACCATCGCGGAATTCTCCTCCTGGCGGCAGACTCAAGGCGGTTAGTCACAAACTTTTTGCAAATATGGAAGCCTGTGGCGCCTTTGCCCTTGCATTCACGGGGAAGCTGACTAAAAAGCGCGGCTATCAGCGCGTAACAGGCGGACCAAAATGAAGGTTTTCGCAGGCAATTCGAACCGGCAACTCGCCGAAGCGATCTGCAACTATCTCAATGTTCCCTTGGGGAAAGCCAGTGTTCGAAGGTTTGCCGATCAGGAAATCTTCGTGGAAATCCAGGAAAATGTGCGCGGTGAGGACGTTTTCCTCGTGCAGCCGACTGCCTTTCCCGCCAACGACCATCTGATGGAACTGCTGATCATGATCGACGCGATGCGTCGTTCGTCAGCCCGCCGCATCACCGCCGTCCTACCCTATTTCGGCTATGCCCGTCAGGATCGCCGGGCCTCCGGCCGCACGCCGATCTCCGCCAAGCTGGTTGCAAACCTCATTACCGAAGCCGGCGCCGACCGCGTCATGACGCTCGATCTCCATGCCGGGCAGATCCAGGGCTTCTTCGATATACCCACAGACAACCTCTTTGCCATGCCCGTGCTGACCCGCGACATCAAGAGCCACTATGACCTCAGCAACGTCGTGGTCGTCTCGCCCGACGTCGGCGGCGTGGTTCGCGCCCGCGCGCTCGCGAAGCGCCTGGACTGTCTTCTGGCCATCGTCGACAAGCGTCGCGATCGGCCGGGTGAATCCGAAGTCATGAACATCATCGGCGACATTGCCGGCAAGGACTGCCTGCTGATCGACGATATCGTCGATTCGGGCGGCACGCTCTGCAACGCGGCCGACGCGATGCTGGCCAAGGGCGCATCCAGCGTCACCGCCTATATCACCCACGGCGTTCTCTCTGGCGGCGCAGTCACCCGCGTCACCTCCTCGAAGCTGCGCGAACTCGTCATCACGGATTCCATCCAGCCGACCACGGCCGTGCTCTCGGCCCACAATATCCGCGTCGTAACGACGGCGCCGCTGATCGGCGAAGCCATCAGCCGAACGGCTCAGGAAGAGTCCGTCTCCAGCCTCTTCGATTAAAAAGAGCCGGCGTTCGACCGGCTCTTTCAATTTCCACCTCAGATGGACCAAGCTATTGCCGGGCATGCTCTCCGAGCCGCATGAATTGCTGGCCGTTGATTGTCGCGGAGCCGCGTCGCAAACCCGATCGTTGGTCTCCGCAGGGCTTGTGACGCAAGACGCAAAAGGCCGGCACGAGGCCGGCCTCTTTCACTTCTGATGCCAATTGATAACGCTCAAGGCTGCTGCGGCGGCGCAGGTACCGCGTCCTCACCCTGATCCGGTTCCTGCTGGTCTGGCTCCAGCCCCTGATCTTGATCCTGATCAGGACCATCCGGACCCTTGATCTGCTGGCCATTGATCGCCACGGAACCATCGCGACTGATGCTGATGTCCCAGCGCGAGCGGCCATCTGCATCGGTCTTGGCAAAGCCCTTCACCATCATGATGCCGAAGGAGACCTGGTTGAGGTCTGGATCCGTCTTGGCAAGCTCCTGAACCGCGGCAATCGTCTTGTCGAGATCGCGGGCAAGGATCGTCGCCTCCATCGAATAGTCCTTCTGGGTATCGAAGCGTCCCTCGATCTTGCCCGTCATGTCGACGTCGTAGACATCGGACTTGGCGCTGACCTTCGGAAACTCGACGGTGAGCTGGCCATCGCGGAAGAGCTTTTTCGCCATCTCGTCGCCGCTTTGCTCTGGCGGCTTGGCGTTGAAATCCATCGCCATGAGCGCGTCGCCGAAGGTTGCGAAATCCAGATTCGGAATGGCGAGTTGCAGATCGAAATTGGTCGGCACGAAGGGCGAATAACTTGCCGGCATCGCCGGGCTGTCGAGGCTGATGTCCTGCGCGTCGATGCCGAAGCCGAAACGCATGGCATTGCTCGGCCCATCGATGGCCAGGTTGTAACCGAACGCCTTGACGCCGCCATTGCCTACCTGGCTGCTGACGGTCAGATTATTGACCCCGATTGTCTCGCTGAACGAGGCAAGAATCGGAAAGGCTTGCTTGAGCATTCCCTTTATCTTGTCGCTGTTCTCTGGGCTTAGCTCCTTCTCCTCGAGATGGTCGAGAATGAAAAGGACGATCTCGCGGATTTGCTTGGCCGGCAGGCCGTTCACCTTGGCATCGAAATCGATGGAGTCGGCACGGATTTCAATGGGCGGCATTTGCAGACCGGAAACCTGCTCGACGAAAGTCGACATCGAGCCGCTGCCGGCAAAATCGATACGCCCGTTGCCGCCTGCGCTGTCCGTTGAAGTCAGCTTTTGGTCCATCCCGGCAAAGCTGGCATGGACTTCCTCGGTGTCGGATTTGCTGGCGACCTTGATGTCCTTGGCGGTGAAAGTGCCGGAGCGCAGATAGCTGATCGCCGGATCGAAGACGCCGGTGTAGACAAGCGAAGCGATGGAGTAGGAGAAATCCGTTGGCTTCTGGTCGGGGCCTTTGAAATGGCCGGAGACGTTGAGCTTGTTGTCACCCTCAATGTTCCAGAGCCCGCTGTCGAGCGGCGTAGCGAACATCGAGAACGGCGTCAGCCCGTTGATCGCGAATGTCGCCGGATCGGCCTTGGCAAGCAGCTTCGCCAGATCGTAAATGATCTCGTAGCGAGTGCCTGCCGGATTGACGGTAAGCAGGCCGCTCTTCGCAAGATCCTCGGGAAGCAGCTTCGTCAGATTGTCCTTGACCGCATTGGCGCCATCCTGATTGATCTCGACACCCTGAGCCGTGGTGACAAGGCAAAGTGCCAGCAAGCTCGTTGCCGTGACAAGTTTGAGACGCATAGTCCGATTTCTCCTCAGCCCCTTTTTTGAATGCGGCCATCCAAAGATGCGAAGCGCGCCGATGTCAACCTCAGCTGTGGCAGAGAATGGCAATTTCGCCGTTCATACGGCCGCGTATTTCGGACGGGCGAGGACATCGCCTCCTCGTATGCGCCATTCGGCTCGCCGTTGACGATCGACGCAATGCTCGAATGCGGTTTCGGCTTGTCGAAGCGTGTATATCACCGGAAAACAGCCCGAATCCGCAACTTGCGTTTCCGATCGACTTATAATATAGGCCACCGGTCCGTGTAGACACCCTTGGAGGCAACGCGGATGAGGTCGGGTCATACCGCCTCCGGTTCGTCGGAACAAGGCTTTTGCCCGCCGCCGAACTCTCCATATAACCTCGAAAGGAATAGCCATGAGCCAGGAAACTTACGAGCTCAAGGCCGAGGCGCGCGAACGGGTTGGTAAGGGGTCCGCCCGTGAACTTCGCCGCAACGGTTTGATTCCCGCTGTCATCTATGGTGACAAGCAGGCCCCCATTGCCATCGCTCTCAACACCAATGAGGTGACGAAGCGCATTCACGCCGGTGGTTTCATGACCACCGTGGCGACGATCGAAATCGACGGCAAGAAGCACAAGGTTCTGCCGAAGGACTACCAGCTCGATCCGGTCCGTGACTTCACGTTGCATGTCGATTTCCTGCGCGTCTCCGGCAACACCCAGGTGACCGTCGAAATCCCCGTTCACTTCATCAACGAAGAGAAGTCCCCGGGCCTCAAGGTCGGCGGCGTTCTGAACATCGTTCGCCATGAAGTCGAAGTTCATTGCCCGGCCGATGCGATCCCTGAGTTCTTCAACATTGACCTCAGCGGCAAGAAGATCGGCGACAGCATCCATATCTCGGAAGTCACCCTGCCGAAGGGCGTGACCCCGGTCATCGACCGCGACTTCACGATCGCGACGATTATCGCTCCGGCTGCCGGCATCGACGAGAGCGCCGCGGAAGGCGAAGCTGAAGCCTGATCGCTTCGACCAATTTATAAAGCATATGGCCCGCTTTCCCCTGGAAGGCGGGCTTTTCATTGCCCGGAAATGCCCCGTTTCAGCAACATTTAACAAATTCGTGAAAGCATGATCCGTCAGCTGCGAAGAAGCCCGCCTCAACGCGCGACAGCAAATATGGTCGGCCTGGGGAGTAGACGGAACCATGAACAATTCCGTTGAGAACAGATTTTTTGCGATAGTTTGCGGAGCGCTGCTCGTTTTTGTCGCTCCCCTCTTTGTTCTCTTCCTTTTTCTTTCCTCGGAACGGGCCGACAAGGAAATACGCGACCATATCTCCGTTCTTCTTGTCGCCAATGCCCAGGCGCTGGCCAAACCCCTGTGGGACCTCGATGAAGACAGCGTTACCCAGATCAGCGCGACGGTCGTTTCCCAAGGCGCCATCGTCAAGGTCGAAGTGCGTGACCAGTCAGGCCAGCTCGACGTCAGCCAGTCCACCATTCCGCGCTCATTCGACGGCAAGCTGGTGCAGGTGTCGCGCGCCATCATCTACAACACCGTCGACGGTCCGAGGAACCTCGGCAGCATCAGCGTCTACTATCCCGCGCTCGGCCTGTTTTCCGGCCTGAAGCAGGAAGAGGTCGTCTTCATCTCGATCTTCATCTTTGCGGTATTGACCGTTTTCGGCACGGCACTGATCGGCAACCGCTTCTTCGTCATCCAGCCGCTGATGCGGCTAACGGCAGCGATCGAAGCCACCCGCCAATTGGGCTCCCGCCATCATGTCGACTGGCAGTCGAACGACGAGATGGGGCGACTTGCCCATAGCTTCAACGAGATGCAGACCAAGCTCGAAAGCGAGGAAAAGGAGCTGAAGTTCGCCCACCGCCGCGCCACCGACATCTACAATCTGACTCCCGCCATGCTCTTCTCGCTCGACGAGGAGGATCGCATCACCGCCGTCAGCGATTATTGGCTGCTTGCCACAGGTTACAACCGCGCTGCCGTCATCGGCCGCAACTTCGCCGATCTCGTCACCCCCACCACCCGCGACAAATTCGTTACGCGCCGCCGGGCCGAAAGCGGCTTGACCGTCACCGTCAAGTTTGTCTGCCTGGACGGCCGCACGATGGACGTCCTCATCATGGAATCGGAGGCGGGAGCCGGCGCTCACGACCGCCTCTCGCTATCGGTCATGACCGATGTCACCGAACTCAAGGCCTCCGAAGACCGCAACCACCGCCAGGCAATCACCGATCACTTGACTGGGCTTCTTAATCGCCAGGGCTTCGAAGCCGTCCTCGACAACAAGATCGCCGCCGCCGACGCCGCCGGCCAGGAACTCGCCTGTCTCTTCGTCGATCTCGACCGCTTCAAGTGGATCAACGACAATATGGGCCATGCCGCCGGCGACATGGCGCTGGTCGAGCTCGTCGAGCGCCTGAAGGCCCATCTTGCCCCTTCCGACGAGGCAGCCCGTCTCGGCGGCGACGAATTTGCCATCCTGTTGCCGGCGAAGGATGCAGAAAAACGCGCCAGGGTGATGTGCGAGCAGATTGCCTCGATCTTCGAAACGCCATTCGCCCCCGACATGCATCTGAGCGCTTCCGTCGGCATCGCCATCTATCCGCATCATGCTGCAACCGCGGCCGAACTGCTGCAGAAATCCGACATGGCGATGTATGCAAAGAAACGCGACGGCAAGAACGGCGCGCAGCTCTTCGACAATGCCATGCTCGACCGTGCCCGCAGCCGCGCCGAAATCGAAGCCAACATCGAAGCCGGCCTCGTCGACGACTGGTTCGAGGCCTTCCTGCAGCCGATCGTCAACCTGAACGGCCGCGGGATTGCCGGTTTCGAGGCGCTGATGCGCCTCAACCATCCGCAGAAGGGCTTGATGCCGCCGGCCGAGATCATCAGCGTCGCCGAGGAGACGGCAAAGATCGTCCGGGTCGGCAACGTCATCATGGAAAAGGCGATCGCCAACCTCGCAAAAATTTCCCGCATATCAGGCATGCAGGATACCTATCTCGCCATCAACTTCTCGCCACTGCAGTTCGAGCCGGCGCTGCCGGCCCGTCTTGCCGCCTTCGTCGGTCGCCACGGCATCCGCCCCGAGCGCATCGTCGTCGAGATCACCGAAGCTGTGCTGATGCACGACAATCCTGAGATTCGCATGATCGTCACGGAGCTTCGTCGCTTTGGCTGCCGTATCGCGCTCGACGATTTCGGCACCGGCTATTCGTCGCTGAGCTACCTCAACCGCTTCCCTGTCGACATCATCAAGATCGACCAGTCCTTCACCCGCGCGATCAACGACGGCGACGACGACGTGCGCCAGAAAAGCCGTATGCTAATCGAAGGCATCACCACGCTCTCCCATAAGATGAATTGCACCGTCATTGCCGAGGGTATCGAGACCGAAGAGGAATGCCGCACGCTCCACCAGATGGGGCTTGACTATGGTCAGGGCTACCTCTTCCACCGTCCGCAGCATGCAGCCACACTGATCGAGAACCTGATGGCCTCGCAATCGGCCGTCGCACGCGCCTCGTAAACGAAGAACGAAGGAGATGATGCCGATGAAAAAGCTCCTGCTTCTCGCATGCCTGGCGCTGCCCTGCACCGCCCATGCGCAAAGTGTGACCTTCACGACCGAGGATTATGCCCCCTTCAACTACCGCGAAGGCAAGGAGATCAAGGGCGCGACCGTCGAGCAGGTCGAAAAGGTAATGGCCGCAATCGGCGTCGACTACACGATCGAGATCATGCCCTGGGCGCGCGCTTTTAGCCTTGCCCGCACGGCGCCGATGACCTGTGTCTTCGCGACCGCCCACAACGGCGCACGCGACCCGTTGTTCAAATGGGTCGAGCCGCTGCTCATCGACCGCAACATCCTGATCACTCGCAAGGGTTCGGGCGTCACCGCCGGCAATCTGGACGAGGCAAAGAAATATACGGTAGGTACTCAGCGCGAGGATTACACCGAGACGATCCTGAAGGAGAAGGGCTTCACCAAGCTCGATGTCGCCAGCGACTTCAACGCGACGCTGCGCAAACTGCTTGGCGGGCGCATCGACATGATGCCGATCTCCGAACTCTATTTCGAAAAGCTGAAGGTCGACCAGCCGGTGGAAATGGTGACCGTGCTCTCCGCCCAGCCGATGGGCATCGCCTGCGAGAAGAACTTTCCGGACGATCTGCTGACCAGGATGCAGGCTGCCCTCGACAAGCTGATCGCCGATGGCGACCAGAAGCAGATCTTCCTGAAATACGGTATGAACCTCTCGGAATGACCCTGCTCGGCGGGCTGCTGCCCTTTCCGCTTGACTTTGCTTTCGTTTCGCGGTGGTGAACGGCGGGAAGTTTTAGCGAGGGAAGACAGGCCATGCTGATCATCGCGGGTCTCGGCAATCCCGGCGGCAAATACGCCGGCAACCGCCACAATGTCGGTTTCATGGCCGTCGACGCCATCCATCGGCGCCACAGCTTCTCGCCCTGGTCGAAGAAGTTCAGGGCCGAGATCGCCGAGGGCGAGATCGCCGGCGAAAAGGTGCTGCTGATCAAGCCGCAGACCTTCATGAACCTCTCCGGTGAGTCCGTCGGTGAGGCGATGCGCTTTTACAAGCTTCAGCCCGCCGACCTTGTCGCGATCTACGACGAACTCGACCTCCCCCCGGGCAAGGCGCGGCTCAAGACCGGCGGCGGCCATGGCGGCCACAACGGCATCAAGTCGCTGGACGCCCATTGCGGCAGGGAGTACCGGCGGCTACGCCTCGGTATCGGCCATCCCGGCGTCAAGGAAATGGTGCAAAACCATGTGCTCAGCGATTTCGCCAAAGCCGACAAGGCCTGGCTGGAACCGCTTCTCGACACGCTCGCCGACAATGCCGACATGCTGGTGCGAAACGAGGATTCGCAGCTGATGAACAAGATCGCGCTGGCGCTCGGCGACAAGGCCGAGGAGGAGAAACCGCGAAAGGAAAACAAGAATACCGAAAAGAAGCCGGCCGGCCAGTCGCATATCCATCAGGCCCGCAACCACAATCAGCCGAAGCTGCTGACATCAGGGCCGATGGCCGACATGTTGAAGAAGATGTTCGGCAACAAGGGCGACTGAAGCCATGACGGACCGGGACTTCGTCATCCGCCCTGCTGCCCGCAGCGATCTCCCCAGTCTCATGACGCTTTACCGTCACCTGAACCCGACCGATCCGGTTCTCGACGAGGCACTTGCCGAGGAACGCTTCTCCGCCATCCTCTTGCAGCCGGGCATGACCGTGTTCATCGGCTATGCCGGTGATGTCGCCGCCGCAACCGTCGCAAGCGTCGTCGTGCCGAACCTGACGCGGAGCGGCGCTCCTTATGGGCTCATCGAAAACGTCGTTACCCACGCCGATCATCGCAAGCGCGGTTACGCCGGCGCCGTTATCCGCCACGCGATCGCAGACGCCTGGAACGCAGGCTGCTACAAGGTGATGCTGCTCACCGGCTCCAAGAATCCGGCCACGCTGCGCTTCTACGAGAATTGTGGCTTCGCTCAGGACAAGACCGGCTACCAGATCCGCCGACGCTGAGCCCCTCTCGGGATTGCCCCCGGCAAAGCGCCTATTCTTCCGGCTCTGTGGTGAACATCAGCGGAAAGCCCATGCCCTTGGCGAGGTCGATGCCTTCCTTGGCCTTGGTCTCGGCGATGTCCCTTACGCAGACCACGACCACACAGGAACCGAGCTTGTGCGCCGTCATCATCACCCGGTAGCCGGACTCCTCGCTCATGCGGAAGACGGACTTCAGGATCATGATCACCAGTTCGCGCGGCGTATAATCGTCATTGACCAGAATGACCTTGTAGAGCTTCGGCTTATCCAGCTTCGGCTTCACCTTGGTCTTCGGTTTCAGGGCAACGTCATTGTCACTCATCGGAAAAATCCACCCGTTGATGACATGGAAAAGGCGGAGAAAACGTCCGCCGACAATATATTGCACCGTAAGCACGGCAGTTCAATGACGTAACTATCACTCAGCGGAAAGCGGAGGCAATCCCGGCCACGTTTTTCGAGAATCGCCGCAGCCTTCCTGTCATCCGGAGGGCCGTTGAACTTCAATTCCTGTTGCGAACCCTTGACCCAGGGCGGCCATTCCCGCATAGGCAGGGCAAAGTTACAAACAGATATGGATCAAGCCATGGGCTTCAAATGCGGTATCGTCGGGCTGCCGAATGTCGGCAAATCGACCCTCTTCAACGCGCTCACCAAGACGGCCGCCGCACAGGCGGCGAACTATCCCTTCTGCACCATCGAGCCGAACACCGGTGAAGTCGCCGTTCCCGATCCGCGCATGCGCAAGCTTGCCGACATCGCCAAGTCCAAGGAACTGATCCCGACCCGCATCTCCTTCGTCGATATCGCCGGCCTCGTGCGCGGCGCCTCGAAGGGTGAAGGCCTCGGCAACCAGTTCCTCGCCAATATCCGCGAGGTCGATGCCATCGTCCATGTGCTGCGCTGCTTCGAAGACAGCGACATCACTCATGTCGAGGGCCGCATCAATCCTGTCGCCGACGCCGAGACGATCGAGACCGAGCTGATGCTCGCCGACCTCGAAAGCCTGGAGCGCCGCACCGAGCAGACGCGCAAGCGTGCCACCGGCAAGGACAAGGATTCGGTGGCGATGCTGCCAATCATGGAAGCCTCGCTGAAGCTGCTCAACGAAGGCAAGCCGGTGCGCACGCTGCTCTCGACGCTCGATGCGGAAGAGATCGTCATCCTCAAGAGCCTCAATCTTTTGACGTCGCATCCGGTGCTCTACGTCTGCAACGTCGCTGAAGGCGATGCCTCGACCGGCAATGAATTCACCGAAGCCGTCGCCGTGATGGCTAGGGAACAGGGTGCCGAAACCGTCGTCATCTCGGCGGCGATCGAAGCGGAAGTTGCCCAGCTTCCCGAAGAGGAAGCCAAGGAATTCCTCTCCGCCCTCGACCTTGACGAGGCAGGTCTCGACCGGCTGATCCGCGCCGGCTACAAGCTGCTCCACCTCATCACCTATTTCACTGTCGGCCCTAAGGAAACGCGCGCCTGGACGATTGAGCGCGGCACCAAGGCGCCGCAGGCCGCCGGCGTCATCCATTCGGATTTTGAGCGCGGCTTCATCCGCGCCAACACCATCGCCTATGACGACTACATCAAATACAACGGCGAAGTCGGCGCCAAGGATGCCGGCAAGGCGCGCGACGAAGGCAAGGAATACGTCGTCCAGGACGGCGACGTCATCCATTTCCGCTTCAACACCTAAAGCAATTCCAGGAAAAGTGCGAAGCGATTTTCCCAGGCAAAGCGCGAGGCGTTTTTGCCGGGAATTGCGTGAAAACAAAGGGTTAGAACGGTTCTGCGCTTCCATGAAAAGCTGAACCGCTCTAACCGGAAATCGCTGCTGTCCCGACCAATGCTTGTCGCCCAACTGCTGAGTAGATTGGGCGACATTTGTTTTACGACGTCGCCGCTGAGACAGCAGGCGGCAGTTTTTGCGAAATGGCGGCTGGCAGCGCCCGCAGCACGATGCGGCGCAGCGGCATCCAGCCTGTTCCGATGATGAGTACGATCGCTCCGACGACAATCAGCGTCGTGTAGATATAGGTATCAACAGTCGCACTCCCCTGCCGGAAAATGCCATAGATCGCAAAACCGAGCGACAGCAGGCCTGACGTGACGAAGGCACGGCGGTCGATGACAAGGCCGATCAGCATTAACACCGCCACGCTGATAACAACGACGGGCGTCTTGATCGACACCGACTGGGCAAGATCCAGCCAACTGCCGTCGAAAGAAATCAGCAGCCTTACGCTGAAGAGCAGCGCCGGCGCAGCACCCAGATGAAGCCAGAAGGCGATATCGGAGCGTGTCGTCCGGCGCAGCCGATCGCCAAGGTCGAAATAGAGCGCCGTCGCGAACAAGCCCAGCGCGCAAGCGAGGAAGACCACCGCCAGCACCATGGGATGATTGCCGAAAAACGCAGGATCCCCGCTCGCCCATTGCACGAGCCGCAAAAGCAGGGTGAGGACGAGTGCAAGGGCCGACATGATGCAGAGCGCCAGCGACAGCGGCACGCGATAACGGGCATAATAGAGGCCGAGAATGATCGGGAAGCCGGCGACGAACTGCGTCATGTCCGCCCCGATGTCGTTAAAGAAGGCTGTTCCCGGCTTGAAGAAGAAGGACATCAGCAGGACTGTCCAACAGAACAGCGCGATTGTCAGGCTGACGGCCGGCAGGGCAAGCCGCTGGCGGCGCACCAGGATTTCCGAGAGCACGATGATTGCAGGCAGCACGGCATAGAGCGCGGCAAGCCCCCAGAGACCGCCCAGCGCCACGGCGACGCCGATGGTGATCAGCACATCGTGGAAGCCGCGCACGAAGCGCGGCGTCTCGGTATCCGACCAGGCCTGTCCCTCCGCCGCCATTGCCGGCTGCGCCTCAGCGACGCCGACACCGCGCTCCGTCAGGAACGGCAAAAGCCGCCCGCCGGCCTCCGGCGAGATCAGCTCTTGGCGCACGGCCTCATCGAGTATCGACCTTAGTTCAGTCATGCCGGTTTATCTCCCCGGAATCATTGAGCCCGCGCGGATGCTATTGTAAGCATTGTGCGCTGCATATGGCGGGAGGAGCGAATGTCGGCAGAAAAGCTTTCCTTCGAGGATTTCCAGCCCGGCCGCGGCTTCACGCTCGGCCCGAAGCTGGTGACCGCCGAGGAGATCATTGAGTTCGCAAGCGAATTCGACCCGCAGCCGATGCATCTCGATGAGGCCGCCGGTCGCGCCAGCATTCTCGGCGGGCTTGCTGCTTCCGGCTGGCATACCTCTTCGATGTTCATGCGAATGATGGCCGAGAGCTATGTGCTGCATTCGCTCTGCGAGGGTGCGCCGGGCGTCGATCTGATGGAATGGCGAAAGCCGGTGCTTGCCGGCGACACGCTGTCGGGCCGCTCGACCGTGCTCGAAGCCCGGTCGATGCGCTCGCGCCCCGGCATGGGCATCGTCAAGTTTCGCCACGAGGTGGAAAACCAGCGCGGCGAACTCGTCTGCGTCTCGGAGAATTCGGTCATGTTCGGCATGCGCGTCCGGCCCGCAGATATCGGCATAAGCCCGGAGACATCCGCATGAGGATGTCCGAGCTTTACACCGTCGGCGAAAAGGCCGAGATCGGCAGCTACACCTTTACCGAGGAAAACATCATCCGCTTCGCGACGCGCTACGATCCGCAGCGTTTTCACGTCGACAAAGAAGCCGCCAAAGACACCCTCTTCGGTGGCCTCTGCGCCTCGGGCTGGCACACCACCGCCGCCTGGATGCGGACCTTCCTCGCCTTTTGGGAAAGGCAGAGCGCCGCACTCGCGCAAAAGGGCCTGACATCGCCGAACCTCGGCCCTTCACCCGGCTTCCAGAAACTGCAATGGCTGCGGCCGGTTTTCGCAGGCGACGTCGTCACCTATTCCGTCGCCTTCCTCTCCAGCCGGCCGCTCGCATCGCGACCAGGCTGGCACCTCAACACCATCCTCTGCGAGGGGGTCAATCAAAACAGCGATCCCGTTATCCGCTTCGAAAGCGGCGTGCTCGAATTCGACTGACACTGCAGGCGGCCGGACGAGGGTTCAGTGCCCGGAGAATTCGACCAGAGTGTGCACGACAACGCCGAGCTCTTCCAGTTTCTTGCGGCCGCCAAGGTCCGGCAGATCGATGACGAAGCAGGCGCCGACCACCTCTGCGCCGATCTGGCGCAACAGTTTCGTGGCACCCACAGCCGTACCGCCAGTGGCGATCAGGTCATCGACCAGGATCACCTTCTCGCCAGGCTGCACCGCATCGCGATGCATCTCCATCTCGTCAACGCCATATTCCAGGCTGTAGGCGATGCGCACGGTCTCGTGCGGCAGCTTGCCCTTCTTGCGGATCGGCACGAAGCCGGAAGAAAGCTGATGCGCCACCGCGCCCCCAAGGATGAAGCCCCGCGCCTCCATGCCGGCGATCTTGTCGATCTTCATGCCCGCATAGGGCTGCACGAGTTCGTCGACCGCCCGGCGGAACGCACGGGGGTTGCCGAGCAGCGTGGTGATGTCACGGAAAATGATGCCGGGCTTGGGATAGTCGGGAATGGAGCGGATGCTGGCTGCGAGCTCCGAAGTCGTATTGTCCATGGAAAGTCCATATTCTGCGAGGGCATGAAACTGGCCGCACCCTATCAATTGCCAGGGGTGGAACCAACAAAAAAGGCGGCCCGAGGCCGCCTTTTGAATGTCGATCGGAAACCGCTCAGTGTTCCTTGTTGGCGTAGATCGAGCGCTTCGTCAGGTAGATCAGCACCGTGAAGATCGCCAGGAAGATCATGACCATGAAGCCGGTGCGCTTGCGCTCCTCGAGATGCGGCTCTGCGGCCCACATCAGGAAGGCGGAGACGTCCCTCGAATACTGGTCGACCGTCGCCGGCGCGCCATCGTCATAAGTCACCTGCCCGTCGGAGAGCGGCTTCGGCATGGCAAGGACGGCTGCAGCGTGGAAGTATGGATTGTAATGTGAGCCCTGCGCCACCTGAAAGCCGGCTGGCGGTTCTTCATAGCCGGTCAGCAGCGCGTGGATGTAATCCGGGCCACCTTCCTGATACTGCGTGAAGATGTCGAAGACGAATTGCGGGAAGCCGCGCTCGACCTCGCGGGCCTTGGCGATCAGTGAAAAGTCGGGCGGAGCCGCACCGTTGTTGGAAGCAGCAGCGGCCTCCGCATTGGGGAAAGGCGCCGGGAAGTGATCGGAAGGGACGGCCTTGCGGCTAAACATCTCGCCGGCCGCGTTCGGGCCGTCCTGAACCTCGTAGTTCGCAGCGAAAGCCTTTACCTGCGCCTCGGAATAACCGAGCTCATCGAGCATGCGGAAGGGCACGAGGTTCATCGAGTGGCAGGCGGAACAGACTTCGGTGTAGACCTTGAGGCCACGCTGAAGCTGACCCTTATCGTAATGACCGAACGGACCGGCGAAAGTCCATTCCTCCTCCTTCGGCTCCTTCAGCGGATAGTGCGGCGTCTCACTTTCCGCGTGATGGGCAGGAGCCGCGCCGTTGGCGGGCGTCGCCTCCTGGGCCAGCACGGCACTGCCAAGACTGGCAGCGAATGCGAACGAGAGAATGCTTGTAACAAGCGTTTTCATATTTCTATTCCCTTCCGTCGCTCGCTTATGCCTTGACCGCTAGGGTCTTGTTGCGCTTTTCGAGCACCGCTTCGGTGATCGAGTTCGGGATGCGGCGCGGTGTTTCCACCAAGCCGAGAACCGGCATCGCGACCAGGAAGAAAGCGAAGTAGAGGAGCGTGCAGATCTGCGAGATCGTGGTGAACAAGCCTTCCGCCGGCTGCGAGCCGAGCCAGCCGAGGATGATCGCGTTGATCACGAACAGCCAGTAGAACAGCTTGTACCAGGGGCGGTAGACGGCGGAACGGACCTTTGAGGTATCGAGCCAGGGCAGGAAGAACAGCACGATGATCGCGCCGAACATCACGAGCACGCCGCCGAGCTTGGAGTCGATCGGGCCGACGTTGAAGGTGATCGAACGCAGCATCGCGTAGAACGGCAGGAAGTACCATTCCGGAACGATATGGGCCGGCGTCTTCAACGGGTCGGCCGGGATATAGTTGTCGGCGTGGCCGAGGAAGTTCGGCAGGTAGAAGACGAAATAGGCATAGACCAGCAGGAAGATCGAGACGCCGAGAGCATCCTTCATCGTCGCATAAGGCGTGAAGCGCACCGTGTCCGTCTTCGTCTTGACCTCGACGCCCGTCGGGTTCGTCTGGCCGACGACGTGCAGCGCCCAGATGTGCAGGATGACGACGCCGGCGATCATGAAGGGCAGCAGGTAGTGCAGCGAGAAGAAGCGGTTCAGCGTTGGGTTTTCGACCGCGAAACCGCCGAGCAGGAACTGCTGCACCCATTCGCCAACCAGCGGAAAGGCGGAGAAGAAGCCGGTGATGACGGTGGCGCCCCAGAAGGACATCTGGCCCCAGGGCAGAACGTAGCCCATGAAGCCGGTCGCCATCATCAGGAGGTAGATGACCACGCCGAGGATCCAGAGGATTTCGCGCGGCGCCTTGTAGGAGCCGTAATAGAGGCCGCGGGCGATGTGCAGGTAGACTGCAACGAAGAAGAAGGATGCGCCGTTGGCATGCATATAGCGCAGCAGCCAGCCGTGGTTGACGTCGCGCATGATCTTTTCGACGGAGTTGAAGGCGACCGACGATTCGGCGGCGTAATGCATGGCGAGCGTGACGCCCGTCAGGATCTGCACCACCAGCATGACGGCGAGCATGGCGCCGAACGTATAGGCATAGTTCAGGTTACGCGGAACCGGATAGGCGATGAAGCTGTCATAGACCATGCGCGGCAGCGGAAGGCGCGCATCGACCCATTTCTCGAGGCCGGTTGATGGCTCGTAGCTGGAATGGCCACTCATTAATCAGTCTCCCCTCAACCGATCTTGATCTTGGTATCGGACAAAAATGAAAAGGTCGGAATCGCCAGGTTCTGCGGCGCCGGGCCTTTGCGGATGCGGCCGGCCGTGTCGTAGACCGAGCCATGGCAGGGACAGAACCAACCATTGTATTCGCCGGCCTGGCCGAGCGGCACGCAGCCGAGATGCGTGCAGGTGCCGATCATGACGATCCAGTTTTCCTTGCCCTTGCCGCCCGAACGGTCAACAGCTGTTGCCTGAGCGTCGACAGGAAGGTTTGCATTGCGCGCGATCGGGTCCTTCAGATCAGCAAGCTGGACGGCGTTTGCCGCTTCCACTTCCTCAGGCGTGCGATTGCGGATGAAGATCGGCTTGCCGCGCCATTTGACCGTCAGCGACATGCCGGGCTCAAGGCTGGCAACGTCGACTTCGATGGAGGCGAGAGCGAGCGTCGAAGCATCAGGACGCATCTGATCGATGAACGGCCAAGCGACCGCAACGGCGCCGACGGCGCCTGCCATACCAGTGGTGAGATAAAGGAAATCACGGCGAGTGGGTTCGCCCATGCCCTCGCTTGTCGTTTCATGTTCGCTCACGGCTAACATCCTCTGCGCAATTTTCGCGGAATTCCGCCCTGCCCCCTCTACCGGCGAATCTCTCTGGACACAATTCGGCCATAGATTCCCCGGCAATCCGGCGCGTTCTATGCTTGATCGCAAATTATGTCCAGCCTTGGCAAGGGGATGAGGGCACAATGTCGCGGGAAATTTCGGATGAATTTTTTAAGGCAAACACGCGCTTGCCATTATGTTGCATTGCAACAAAAACGCCCCCGTGATAGGCGCAGTCGCAGCCATGCCAGCGAGCCGGACCGGAGCGGATGAGAGACACGATTTTTTGCGTATTCAGCGTTCTCACGACGCTCGTTCTCGCCATTGTCTCCCTCCGATACGTCACCGATTTCTATCTGCTGTCCTTCTTTTACAGCTTCCAGGTCCATCTGGCGGTGGCCGGCGCCGTGGCCTCGGTCGCTGCCCTTCTCGTCAAGCGGCACTGGTATGCGCTGCTGACCCTCGCGGTATCGGTGGTCCTTGCCGTCCATGGTGTCGTGATGATGCGCGAATTCGTCGAGCCGGCTGTCGAGGAGAGCCGCCCCGCCCTCTTCAGGCTGATGTCCTTCAATATCGAGAATGACAATTTCGCAAACGGCCCTGACATCGCCGATATGGTCATTGCCTCAGGCGCCGACGTCGTCAGCATCCTGGAGGCCGAACCGCTGCTGTCGGAATTGCCGCGGTTGTTGAAGATCTATCCCTATTACATCGGCTGCGGTGTCGGCATGGAGCAATGCGATACGCTGGTGCTGTCGAAGCGTCCGTTGATCGAACCCCGTATCCGCAATCTCGGCCTGCTCTGGCGCAACCGGCTGACGATCTCGACGATCGATTTCGATGGCCAGAAGATCAATTTCCTCGCCGCGCATCTGACCAAACCTTATTACGACGAATTCCACGGCCTGGAAATCGAGGATCTTGCGGAGATCATTCCCTCCCTTTCGGGACCGCTCGTTCTTGCCGGCGATTTCAATACGTCGATTCTGGCGCCCGACGTGCAGTATCTCATGCGTAGCCAGGGCTTGGGCACGGTATCGCTAGAGCCCGCGACATGGCCGATCCGCGCCGGTGCTTTCGGCATTCCGATCGATCATATCTTTACCCGGGCGCCCCTGCGGCTGAAATCGGTTCGCCGCATCGAGAACGGCTTCGGATCAAATCATTTTGGCCTGATGGCGGAATTCGTCGTCGACCCCTAGGCCCGCATCCTCATCCGTAGCGAGGAAGCCGCCAGACTGGCGCGCCCAAAGTTCCGCATAGAGTCCACCGCGGCGAAGCAGTTCGTCATGGCTGCCCTCCTCGATGATCCGGCCGAGATCGACGACGATCAGCCGGTCGAGCGCTGCGATCGTCGACAGCCGATGGGCGATCGCAAGCACCGTCTTGCCTTCCATGATGCGATGGAGATTGGACTGGATTGCTTCTTCTACTTCCGAATCGAGCGCCGACGTCGCTTCGTCGAGAACGAGGATCGGCGCGTCCTTCAGCATGACGCGGGCAATCGCGATGCGCTGCCGCTGCCCGCCTGACAGTTTGACGCCGCGTTCGCCGACATGCGCATCGAAACCTCTGCGGCCCTGCTGATCTTGCAGGCGTTCGATGAACTCGATGGCTTCGGCGCGCCCGGCCGCCTCGACCAGCCCCTCCTCGCCGGCATCGGGCCGCCCGAACAGGATATTGTCGCGCACTGAACGATGCAGCAACGAGGTATCCTGGCTGACGACGCCGATCTGCATCCTGAGAGATTCCTGCGTCACGGCTGCAATATCCTGGCCGTCGATCAGAATGCGCCCGTCCTGAATATCGTAGAGGCGCAGCAGCAGGTTCATCAGCGTCGATTTCCCCGCGCCCGAACGGCCGACGATCCCGACCTTTTCGCCAGGCCGAATGGTCAGGGAGAAATTCTCGACGACCGGCTGATGACCCTTGCCGTAGCGGAAGGAAACATTGTCGAAGCGGATGCCGGGCTGCCGAATCACCAAGCCTCTGGCGTCCGACCGATCGACGAGCCCCAGAGGCTGGGAGATCAGCTCGGCGGCGTTCTGGATGGTGCCGAGATTGCGCATGATGCCGTTGAACTGCGTCATCAGCCGACCGAGGAGGAAATTCAACCTGAGCACCAGTGCCAACGAGAATGCCACGGCACCGGAGCTGACCAGACCGCGCAACCAGAGATCGACGCTCAACCCCGCCATCGTCACGATCATCAGGCCGGAGAGCAGCGCCATCGAGGCCCTGACGCCCGTGATGAACCGCGTGAAGCGCAGCACAGTATCCTGGTAGATATCGAAACCCTGCCGCATGTAGCGGTCGCTCTCCTCGTCGCGGGCAAACAACTTCAGCGTCTGCATGTTGCTGTAGGAGTCGACCATCCGGCCATTCAGCATCGATCCGGCTTCCGCCGTTTCGCGGGAATGATGGCGGATCCGCGGAACGAAGTGGCGGGCAAGCAGGCTGAAGGCGCAAAGCCAGAACAGCACGACGGCAGCAAGGGAAAAGTCCAGCCGGGCAACGAGCACAAGCGTCGTTGCGGCATAGATGCCGACGAACCAGACGCTTTCCATCAGCGAGGTGACGAGATCGCCGGTTGCTTGCCCGGCCGACCAGACTTTGGTGACGATGCGCCCGGAGAAATCACTCTGGAAGAACGACAACGACTGCCTGGAGACGTGGAGATAAGATTGCCAGCGTGCGAGATTATAGAAGCCCGGCGTGATCACCTGCTGGTCGACGAGGGCAATCAGGAAGGCGACGACGAAACGCACGAGCCCGATGAGGGCGAGCATGCCGAACAATTCGCCGCCATGGGCGGCGAGAAGACCGTTCCAGCCGGACCCAGGCGTGATGCTGCCGAGGATATCGACCAGGCGTCCGACGAACCAGAACAGTGCGGCCTCGATCGCCGCCGATGTCCCACCCAGAACGAGCATGGCGACGAATGGCATCCTCGCCTGGCCGATATAGAACCAGATGAATCCGAGCGTCGAGCGCGGCGGCTGGAGATTGGCGCGTGGGCGGAACGGATCGATCCAGGTTTCGAACCGGCGGAGGATGGGGTTCAGCAACATAGAAGCGATATAGGCGGATTAGCCGAGCTGGCAAAGGGAATGAAAAGCGGACAGAATGTTATATTTTGGTAATTATCGGTAACATCGGCGGCATACCCATTGAATGCCCCCGAACTGGTCACAATCTCACGTTACGATCGGGGTTTACCGGAGACCACTTCCATGGAAACGAAAATGCTCGATGTGCATGTTCCGCTTCCGCTTGCAGAAAGGCTGGATGCCCTGGCATTCGCCCTGGGGTTGCCGCGCGACGAGATCATCGCCGAGGCCATCACCACCTGGATCGATCAGGAGGAGCACCGCCGCCTCGTCGCCCTGCGCACGATCGCGGCTGTCAACACCATGGTCGTCGTCGAGCATCACCGCGTGATCGATTGGGCCGACAGCCTTTGAACGGACAAGAGGCAAACGGAGTCAGTTCTTCAGCAACCGTCCGGCAAGCTTATAGCCAATCCTAAGAATTCAAGAGGCCCTCCCCGCTTTCGCAGGGAGGGCCCCATTGCATCTTATTGCGCCGCCACTTCCGCTTCCTCGGCGTGATCGGAGAGGAAGCCGCCGGACTGGCGGTTCCAGAGGTCGGCATAAATGCCGCCTCCTTCGACCAGCTCGATATGCGAGCCGGCCTCGATGATCCGGCCTTTGTCGAGCACGATCAGCCGGTCCATCTCCGTCAGCGTCGAAAGCCGGTGGGCGATCGCGATCACCGTCTTGCCCTCCATCAGGGCGAAGAGGTTTTCCTGGATCGCGGCCTCGACTTCCGAATCGAGCGCCGAGGTCGCCTCGTCGAGCACGAGGATCGGCGCGTCCTTCAGGAAGACGCGGGCGATCGCGACACGCTGCCGCTGGCCGCCGGACAACTTGACGCCGCGTTCGCCGACCTGTGCGTCGAGCCCCGCGCGGCCCTGCATGTCGACGAGGCCTTCAATGAACTCCCAGGCATTGGCGCGTTTGGCGGCCTCGATCACCTCGTCGTCCGTTGCTTCGGGACGACCATAGGCGATGTTGTCGCGGATCGAGCGATGCAGCAGCGAGGTGTCCTGCGTCACCACGCCGATCAGCGAGCGCAGGCTTTCCTGCGAGACGCCGGCGATGTCCTGCCCGTCGATGGTGATGCGACCGGCCTCCAGATCGTAGAAGCGCAGCAGCAGGTTCATCAGCGTCGTCTTGCCGGCGCCGGAACGGCCGACCAGGCCGACCTTCTCCCCCGCCTTGATGTCGAGCGACAGGTTGTCGATGACGCCCTTGCTCTTGCCGTAGTGGAAGCGGATGCGGTCGTAATGGATCGCGCCCTTCTTCGCCGTCAAGGTGGGTGCACCCGGCTTGTCGACGATATCGTGCTGTTTGCTCATCATCTCCATGCCGTCATAGACCGTGCCGATATTCTCGAACAGCGCCGAGACTTCCCACATGATCCATTGCGACATGCCGTTGACGCGCATGGCAAGACCGATGGCGATGGCGATAGCGCCAACCGAGATCGCGCCGTTCAGCCAGAACCAGATCGACAGGCCCGAGATGACGAAGAGCGCAACACAGTTGTTCACGTAGACGCAAATATGGAAGAGCGTCACCTTGCGCATCTGCTTGTGCACGGTCTGCAGGAACTCGTCCATACCCTCCTTGGCATAGACCTCCTCGCGGCCGGCATGCGAAAACAGCTTGACGGTCGCGATATTCGTATAGCTGTCGACCACGCGCCCCGTCATCATCGAGCGCGCATCCGCCTGCGCCGCCGCGATCTTGCGAAGCCGCGGCACGAAATAGGCGACGATGCTGATATAGACCGCGAGCCAGACGAGGATCGGAATCATCAACCGCCAGTCGGCCGCTGCGATAACTATGATCATCGTCAGGAAGTAGGTGACGACATAGACGAAGACGTCGAGGATCTTCATTACCGTCTCGCGCACGGCAAGCGACGTCTGCATCACTTTGGTCGCGACACGCCCGGCAAACTCGTTGGCGAAGAACGACATGCTGTGGCGCAGCAGGAAGCGGTGCATCTGCCAGCGTGCGATCATCGGATAATTGCCGAGCATCATCTGATGCATGATGAGCGAATCGAGCCCGGCCGTCAGCGGCAGGCCGACCAGCACCAGCGCCGCCATCCAGAAAAGCTTGTGGCCTTCTCTCTCCAGGAATGTGGCGCGGTCGGCATTGGTCAGCCAGTCGACGATGTCGCCGAGGAACTGGAAGAGCGCCACTTCGCCGATCGCGATCAGCGCGGTCAGCACGGCCATCAGGCCGAGCCAGGGCGCAGCCGGTTTGCTGTAGTGCCAGCAAAAGGCAAAAAGACCTTTCGGCGGGGCGACAGGGTCCTCGCTTGGAAAGGGATTGAGTCGCTGTTCGAACCAGCCAAACATGAAATTGCTCCGAAACGTCACCGTTCCGGCTCCCGGCTTCGCGCCATCCCAGCGCACTGCAAGCACATATGGGAACCGAACGTTCAAGGGGCGAGGCTGAGACAGCCGCACAATGGATCAAAAAAGGAAATTCAGGGAAGAAACCCGCACTATCGGCGGAAAATCGCACCGCTTGGCATCACGGCCGGGAGGCGCACATACAGCAAAATATTCATTCTGGCGCTCCTTGCTGGCGATTAAAGATATGCACCGATAACGCGAAAACGAGGAATTTTCCAGCCCTGTTCTGCCGAAAAATTCATCTTTTCGGGTCCAAACGCGCCCTGTTGCGTCGAAATCACAGTTGCATTAGGCCTTTTGCGGTGAAAGCGGAAAGATAGCGGATCATGACTTCACTGAGACTGGCACTCTACCAGCCGGATATTCCCGGCAATACCGGCACGATCCTGCGCCTTGCCGCCTGCCTTGGTTTCGCGGTCGATCTGATCGAACCGGCCGGCTTCGACATCTCCGACCGCAACCTGAAACGGGCCGGTATGGATTATCTTGCCGCCGCCGCCCTCACCCGCCATGTCAGCTGGGACCGCTTCGAGGCGTGGCGTCTGACCACCGGCCGCCGCCTGATCCTCGCCTCGACCAAGGCTGCGGAGCGCTACACCGATCTTGCCTTTCGCCCGGACGATATCCTGCTCTTCGGTCGCGAAAGCGCCGGCGTGCCGGATCAGGTGCATCAGAGGGCCGACGCCCGCATTCTGATCCCGATGCTCGAAGGCCAGCGCTCGATCAACGTCGCCGTCTCGGCCGCCATGATCGTCGGCGAGGCGATGCGCCAAACCGTCTGGGCCTGACGGACACCGGCGCCGAGGGAGCAAAGCCCGCGGAATTGCCGATCCGCTCCAGACTATGTCGCAAAATAGCGTTGTCTATCTCTCAAACCGGCGTATATTTATTAGCCGGGCAATCAAAAATTCAGTATTGGCCTCCATGATTCCAACACGTTGGAATGGCCATGTGAGGAAAACCGCATTTCTCCAGATCTGTGAAAGAAGAATAAAAACAACAAAATGGACTCTACAATCATCATGATCAACCTGTTCGGCGCCGTGGCTCTGCTGCTGTTCGGCCTCGCGCAGGTGAAGGATGGCGTATCCAGAGCCTTCGGCGCCCGCCTGAGAACGGGGCTGGCGACCGGCACACGCGGCAGTCTTCGTTCCTTCCTGTCGGGCCTCGTTGCGACCGTCGCACTGCAGAGCTCGACGGCAACGGCGCTGATGACTGCCTCCTTCGTCGAGCGTGACCTGATCAAGCCGCGCATGGCGCAGATTGTTCTGCTCGGCGCCAATGTCGGCACCGCGATCACCGCCTGGATCGTGGCAACGGGCATAGAATGGCTCTCTCCTCTTCTCATTCTTGTTGGCATTGTGCTTTACCGCGGCCGTTCAAGCACCAGCCAGGGCGGCGGCACAGCGCTGATCGGTATCGGGCTGATGCTGCTGTCGCTGCACCTCCTCGGTCTTGCGACGGAGCCGATGCGCGCCTCCCCTGCTCTCGCCGCCTTCATCGGCCTGCTGGATGGCGCCCTGCCCGTGGCAATGATCGTCTCGGCAGCACTTGCCTTCGCATCCTCGTCGAGCCTTGCGGTGGTGGTGCTCATCCTGTCGCTCGCCTCGGCCGGCGTCGTCTCCGCCGAACTCGTCATCGTGCTCGTGCTCGGCGCCAATCTCGGCGGCGCGATACCGCCTGTCGTCGCGACATTGTCCGGTCCGGTTTCGGCCCGGCGCGTCACCCTCGGCAATCTCGCCGTCCGCACGCTCGGCTGCCTTATCGCCTTGCCGCTGGCGGGTTATGGGGCGGAACTCATCCAGTTGCTGCCCTTCGGTCCTGCCAAGCTGCCGGTCGATGCGCATCTTGCCTTCAACCTTCTGCTGGCGGCGCTGGCCTGGCCATTCTCCCGGCCGCTCGCCACCCTGATGGCCCGGCTGGTGCCGGATCAGGCCGAGCCTGACAGCGCCCCGAAATATCTGGATGCTCAGGAGCTTTCGACGCCGGTCGTGGCCCTGGCCAGCGCTACCCGCGAAGTGCTCGGCGTCGGCGACTTGATCGAGCGCATGCTGATCCGGGTCTCCGAAGCCTTCGAGCGTAACGACGCATCGAAGCTTGCCGAGATATCCGCCCTCGAAGAGCGCGTCGACCGGCTGCAGCAGGCGGTGAAGGTCTATCTCTCGAAGCTCGGTCGCGAGGGTCTCAGCGACGAGAACGCCCGCCGCTCGATCGTCGTCATCGATTATGCGATCAACCTCGAACATATGGGCGACATCATCGAGAAGGGCTTGCTGGAGCAGGTGGCGAAGAAGATCTCCCTCGGCCTGAAATTTTCCGAGGACGGTCATCAGGAACTGCGGAAGCTGTTCGATCTGACGATCGACAATCTGCGCGTCGCTCAGACGATCTTCGTCACCCGTGACTTCAATCTCGCGCGCCAGATGATGGAGGTAAAGGTCGAGGTGCGCCGGATGGAAAAACAGTCTGCCGAGCGCCACCTTGAACGTCTGCGTGACGGCCGCGCCGACAGCCTGCAGACGAGTTCTCTGCATCTCGACATGCTGCGCGACCTGAAGCGCCTCAACGCCCACATTGTCTCGGTGGCGCATCCGATCATGGACGAAAACGGCCTGCTGATCGAAAGCCGTGTGCGGGCGACTACGAAGTGAACGTCAGTCGGCCGAAGGCAGGCGGCGCATGGTGAATTCGATCTGGTCGCCGTCGAGCTGACGCCAGCTCTCCACCTCGGTCCAGTAGGCGGCTTTCGGATATTCGTCGAACCATTCGCGCGCCTTGGCGCGTGCGTCCATGAGGCCGAGGCAATATGTCTCACGCACGAAATGGTCTTTCCTGCTCGGGGGATTTTCCGCCCGATGTCTCGCTATCCTGCGCTTCAGGCCGTCGAAGGACGGAGGCCCTGGAACTTTTTTCATCAAACCTACCTCCTCGGAAAAGGTAGTATCGAAATTCTTGATTTGCGAGTCGAATCTTGGAAGCGCTCAGCGGTGCTTGGCCACGCTTGGCGAGATGCAGCGCCAACTGCTAATCATGGCGCGCAATCAAGAATGAGCGAGTCGCCTCCGAAGGAGATGTCGACCGTCGGAGGCGTAAATGGAAAGACCGGAACTGCCGATCGGCTTGCCTGACGATATCGAAGAGAAGAAGGCTGCCGCCCGCAGTTGGTTCGAGGAATTGCGCGATACGATCTGCGCCTCCTTCGAGGCCCTCGAGGATGAGTTGGAAGGGCCACTCTCCGACCAGGAGCCCGGCCGCTTCGTCGCCAAGGACTGGTCACGCGAAAACGGCGCCGGCGGCGGTGGCCGGATGTCGATGATGGAAGGCCGCGTCTTCGAAAAGGTCGGCGTCCATACCTCCACCGTCTACGGCGAATTTGCCCCGGATTTCCGCGCCCAGATACCCGGCGCCAAGGACGATCCGCGTTTCTGGGCCTCGGGCATCTCGCTGATCGCCCATCCCGTGAACCCAAACGTTCCGGCCGTGCACATGAACACTCGCATGGTCGTCACCACCAGCCGCTGGTTCGGTGGCGGGGCCGACCTGACGCCGGTGCTGTCACGCCGCCGCACGCAGGAGGACGAAGACAGCCAGCTCTTCCACAAGGCCATGGAGATCGCCTGCCGCAATCATGCAGTCGCCGATTACGATGCGTACAAAGCCTGGTGCGACGAATACTTCTTCCTGAAACACCGCAACGAGGCCCGTGGCATCGGCGGCATCTTCTACGACTGGCTGCATTCAAGCGAGGAAGCCGGCGGCTGGGCCGCCGATTTCGCCTTTACGCGTGATGTCGGCCGGGCCTTCGCCATGGTCTATCCAAAAATCGTCCGCTCCAACTTCAATAAATTGTGGACAGAGGCCGATCGCGACGAACAATTGATCCGCCGGGGCCGCTACGTCGAATTCAATCTGCTGTATGATCGCGGCACAATCTTCGGCCTGAAGACCGGCGGCAACGTTGAATCCATTCTCTCTTCGTTGCCCCCCGTCGTCCGCTGGCCATGAAACTGTGATATCTCGTCGATAAATTCGAGGTGATAGACCTTCACGAAAATTCAGTGCGTCCTAACTTTATATGTATGTGCGTAACAATCGGAGGAGGATTGTCATGACGATACAAAGTGGCTCGCCAGCGTCTACGGATGTCCAGGAAACATCCCGCACGATCGACACATCCGAGTTTCTGACGCGCATCGCCGAGAAACTGCGGACCAAGAGCGGCTCGGATCTGCCGCTGTCCTGCTTCATCGAGCAGGTCAAGCTGCAACTGGCCGGCGGGAAGTCGCCGGAACAGCTGCAGAACGAAGCAGCGGCCGCCAACAGCAACATGCCCGGTCAGCTTTCGGATACCTACAAAGCCTGGGCGATGCCCGACTGATACGGCCTTTACTGGCCGGCATGTCGATGCCGGCCGGAACCTTCCCTCCCCCCGCACATTCATAAATCGCGTAAGATCGCGATCGTCGTTGTGTTTTGAACAGAGGAGAAGACCATGCGACTTTTCGAATGCGGCACTCTCGTTCCGGGCTGCGCCTGGCATACACGGGCGGATAGCGACGCCGAGGTGGTTCGCCGTGCCGTCGAGCACCTGAAAGATGCTCACGGCGAAACCACGATCCGCGAGAACATGGTGGATAATATCAAGGCTCGCATCCGTGACGAAGCGACCGCCGCCTGATTATTGCACGCGTTCCTGCAGCCGGGCGAGCAGCGCCGCCCGGTCGGAAACGAAGTTTTCCTCCACCCACTGGTTTTCCAGGCCGGCAAGCAGCTCGCCGACGCGCGGACCGGACGCGATTCCTGCCGAAATCACGTCGCCGCCGTTCAGCGGAAACTGCGGTTTCTTCCAGTGCATTGCCTTGTCCAGCAACTTGATAAGCCGCGCCGACCGCGCCATTTCGTCGAAATCGCTTTCAGCCTTGCCGCGCGCAACCGCAAGCGCCAGCTTCAGCCGTGTCGTGATGCCATCGGCACCGTTGCGGTAAAGCAGCCGTTCGAAGGCCGCCGACGACATGTCGTCATTAACAGGCGCTGCCATTGCCCAGGCCTTGAGATAGGCCGCTTCCGCATTCGAGAGCTTGAGCCGGGCTGCGAGCGCCTCCATGCGCGCCGCATCGGGCGGCACGATCGCCGCAAGGCGCAGCAACGGATCGGGCGTCCAGCCGAGCGCCTTTTCGGTGGTGATCAGCGAAGGGATCGCATCGATCCCCCATCGTTCCGATTCCGGGAGGATTTCCGTCAGCACCGCCACCTGCCGCATCCAGAGCAGCGCCCGGCCGGGATCGCCGGCGCCAAGCAGCTTTCGCAGTTCCGACCAGACGCGTTCTGCTGAAAGCGTCGTCAGTTTCGAACGCGCCGCGGAACACGCCTTCAGCCCCTCGGCATCCGGCCGTCCGGAACCGTAAAAGGCAAAGAAGCGGAAGAAGCGCAGGATGCGCAAATGATCCTCGGCAATACGCCTTGCGGCATCGCCGATGAAGCGGATGTTGCGCGTCTCGATGTCGGCAAGTCCGCCAACGAGATCCACCACCTCGCCCTCGGCATCGGCATAAAGCGCGTTGATCGTCAGATCCCGCCGTTCGGCATCCGCCCTCCAGTCTGTGCTGAAGGCAACCTTGGCGTGGCGTCCGTCGGTCTCGACGTCGGTGCGAAGGGTCGTCACCTCGAAGGGCTTGCCGTCGATCACGAGCGTCACCGTGCCGTGCTCCAGGCCGGTTGGGACTGCCTTGATGCCGGCGCCCGCCGCCCGCTCCATCACCGCCTCCGGTCTGAGTGTCGTGGCTATGTCGACATCATTGACCGGCAGGCCCATCAGGCTGTTGCGCACCGCCCCGCCAACCACACGCCCTTCCCCGCCATCGGCGCTGAGAAGTGCTAAGATCCGGCCGAGCGCCGGGTCGCGGAACCATGCTTGGTCGGCAAGGACGGTCATGCATAAAGCCTTTCGTAAAGCGTGCGGACGATGCCGGCGGTGATGCCCCAGATCATTCTGGTTTCATAGGGCACGCGGTAGAAATGCCGGTCGATGCCGTCGATGACACGCCTGTCGCGGGTGTGATTGGCAGGATCCATCAGGAAGGAAAGCGGCACCTCGAACACGTCGTCCACCTCGGTCGGGTTCAGCGTCAGCGCAAAGCCCGGCGTGACGACGCCGAGCACCGGCGTGATGCGAAAGCCCGTCGAGGCAAGGTAATTCGGCAGCCGCCCGACGGTTTCGACGAAGGAACCGGCCAGTCCGATCTCCTCCTCCGTCTCGCGGATCGCCGCCATTTCAGGGGAGATATCGGTGGGATCGATCGAGCCGCCGGGAAAGGCGATCTGCCCGGAATGTTTGCGCAGCGTCGCCGTGCGCTTGGTGAAGATCACATGCGCCTCTTCGCCGTCGTCGACGACGGGCACGAGCACGGCGGCGTCGCGCAGTTTGAAGGTCTCGACCTCGGCGACGATGTCGGGGTTGAGGATATGGTCCCCGTGATCGCGCCAGGCATGGTCGACCGGCCCGCCATTCTGATTGAGCGCGCGGCGGCGGAATTCGGTTGCGGAAAACAGCGGGTAGCGGTGGGTGATCGCATCATTCATCGGCAAAGCGCATCCAGTTCGTCGGCCGGCATGACCGGGAAGACCTCGCCGGCGGAGCAGATCGCAAACATCGCCCGCCCCTCCACGTCGAAAGTCTCGCCGAGCGCGACCAGTTCATACATCACTGCACGCGACACCAGCGCCTCCAGCCGCCCGCGCACATGCAGATAGGGTTTCAATTCGGCGTTGCCGTCAGCAATGGCAAAGCGCAGCCGATGCTCCCCTCCCGCCTCCACGACATCGCCGACATTGGTGCGGAAGGTCAACACCTGTTGGCCTTCGCTCTCCGTCACGCTCATCTCCACGGCGATGAAAGGCGCGTCGACGACCCTTATCCCAACCTTTTCCACAGGAGTTACGAGATAGGTCTTCTGGTCGTCATCTTTCCTCAAAACCGTCGAAAACAACCGCACCAGCGCCGGCCGGCCGATCGGCGTGCCCATGTAGAACCAGGTGCCGTCAGCCCGGATTTCCATGTCGATATCGCCGCAGAAAAGCGGATTCCAACGTTCGACCGGCGGCAACCCTCGTTTTTTCTCGCCACTTTCCTCAGACGCACGCGAAATCAGTGCGGCAAGTCCCGCCGCATCCGCCTGTCCGCTGATTTCCTCGGCTGCCATTCTTCCGTCCCGGTTTGTCCTTAACGAAGTAAAGTCACGAGATAGTCATTCGCAACGAACTTGTCAGCCCGTCACATCTCCATAACTCTATCGGGTATGAGGCACATGTATAAGTCCGCCGATTCGCTGCCGAATGATTTCAGCCGTTGGAGATACGCATGGGTATGATGAAGACCGAAGCCAGCCTCGATGAAAAGGCGATCGTCGCCGCCGCCGAAAAGGCGCTCTCCGATATTGCCGCCATCCGCGGGGAAGTCTCGAAAGTGATCTTCGGTCAGGAAAGCGTCGTCGAGAACACCATTCTCGCTGTGCTGTCAGGCGGTCATGCCCTGCTCGTTGGCGTTCCCGGTCTTGCGAAGACCAGACTGGTGACCACGCTCGGCGAGGTGCTCGGCCTTGCCGCCAACCGCATCCAGTTCACGCCGGATCTGATGCCCTCGGATATTCTCGGCTCCGAGGTAATGGACCAGGACGACAATGGACGCCGCTCCTTCCGTTTCGTCAAGGGCCCGGTCTTCGCCCAGCTTCTGATGGCCGACGAGATCAACCGCGCCTCGCCGCGTACCCAGTCGGCCCTTCTGCAATCCATGCAGGAATATCACATCACAATCGCCGGCCAGCGCTATGACCTGCCGGCGCCCTTCCATGTGCTCGCCACCCAGAACCCGCTCGAGCAGGAAGGTACCTATCCTCTGCCCGAAGCCCAGCTCGACCGCTTCCTGCTGCAGGTCGACGTCAACTACCCCGAACTCGCCGCCGAGCGCCAGATCCTGCTCGAGACGACGGGCTTGGGCGAAACCCGGCCGGAAGCCGTCATCGATGCGCAGCGGCTGATCGAGATACAGACCCTGGTGCGCCAGATGCCGGTGAGCGACACGGTCGTCGATGCCATCCTGGCGCTGGTGCGTTCCGCCCGCCCCGGACAGGGCAATGCCTCGACCGACAAGAACGTCGCCTGGGGTCCAGGCCCGCGCGCCGGCCAGGCAATGATGCTCTGCGCACGCGCCCGCGCGCTCTACGAAGGCCGTCTCGCACCGTCTCTGGACGATATCTTCGCGCTCGCCGAACCCATTCTCCAACACCGCATGGCGCTGACCTTCGCCGCCCGCGCCGAAGGCATGTCGGTGCGTGACGTCATCGCCGGACTGGTCAAGCAGGCAAAGGGATAAGGAAGCCGGACGCGTGGCATCTATCGGACAGATCGTCAATCCGACACCCGGCAGCGATGCCCTTTCTCGCGCCAGGCAGCGGGCCGCCCTGGTGCCGGACTGCCTGGTGGAAGCCAAGCGCATCGCCAACACAGTGATCGCCGGCTGGCATGGTCGCCGCAAGCGCGGCATCGGCGAGAATTTCTGGCAGTTCCGTCCCTATGCCGAGGGCGAGAGCCTGTCGCGCATCGATTGGCGCCGCTCCGCCCGGGACGACCACACCTATGTGCGCGAGCGCGAATGGGAGGCGGCGCACACGATCTGGCTCTGGTGCGACATGTCGCCCTCGATGATGTACAAGTCGAGCTATGGCAACGTGTCCAAGGAAAGCCGCGCGCTGGTCATCATGCTGGCGCTTGCCGAAATCCTCGCCCGCTCCGGCGAGCGCATCGGCTGCCCCGGCATCATGGAACCCGCCTCCGCCCGCAACG